>JAUNTK010000009.1:33707-35294 GCA_030538735.1 Pseudomonadota bacterium | reverse complement strand
TGCGATGCTTCATCCTTCAGATAAAAATCGATGCCGGGAAAGCCCGGAAACCGCATGTGCAGCAGATGGGTATCGGCCGAGCGGGCGGATTCGCGTTGCAACGCGGCGATGGCATCGGCCACCCAGCGCCGTTCGGTGATCGCAGACATCGGTTTATCCATCGATGAAAAGGCGATTATCGCGCCGTTTCGGTTTGCTATCGTGTCGGCTGTTTATCGGCCTGATCTCCATGAGTGAATTGCAGGATTTGGTGGCGCTGATTCGCGCCAATACCCCGTTGATCGTGATCGAAACCCCGGATGAATCGCGGCTGGTGGCCCTGTTCCGGCAATCGCTGATGCACGTCTGGCGGGCGATGTGGCGTTGGTCGATCACCGAAGGTTTGCGCCGCATCGATATGGAGCGCGAAGACCCCAGCGAGTTTGCGCCCGATGCCTCCACCACGCTGCAGGCGATCGCCCGCGCCGATCAGCGCGGCGTGTATCTGTTGCTGGATTTCCACCCGTATCTGCAATACGCCAGCACCCAGCGCCAGCTACGCGACATCCTGCAACGGCGCGAATGCCAGCCGCATGTGATCGTGATGATCGGCACCAAGGTCGAGCTGCCGGAAGAGCTGGAAGCATTGGCAACCCGCTTCACCACGCGCCTGCCCGATAGCCATGCGCTGCTGAAAATCGTGCGCGAAGAAGCCCAGCATTACGCGCGCGAGCATGGCGGCAAGCGGGTCGAGAAGAATCAAGAGGCGGTCGAGCAGATCGTGCGCAATCTGCGCGGGCTATCCGAAACCGATGCGCGGCGCATCGCTCGCCAGCTGATCTTTCGCGATGGTGTGTTGGATATGGCCGACCTGCCGCAGTTGGCCAAGTTGAAATTTGAGTTGCTCAACAAGAGCGGCCACCTGCATTACGAATACGATACCGCGCGCTTTTCCGAGGTGGCCGGTGCGGCGCGGCTGAAGCGTTGGGTGGAGCAACGGCGCCGAGTGTTTGTTGAAGGTGACCCACCGCCGGGGCTGGACCCGCCCAAGGGCATCCTGCTGCTGGGTGTGCAGGGCTGCGGCAAATCGATGCTGGCCAAGGCGATTGCCGGCGGCTTTGGCGTGCCACTGGTGCGCTTGGATTTTGGCACCCTGTACGACAAATACCACGGCGAAACCGAGAAAAACCTGCGCGCGGCGCTGGCCTCGGCCGAACAGCTTGAGCCCTGCGTGTTGTGGATCGACGAGATCGAAAAAGGCTTGTCTGGTGGCGGCGAAAGCGATGGCGGGGTATCGCGTCGGGTGCTGGGCTTTTTACTGACATGGATGGCCGAGCGTAAATCACGGGTGTTTTTGGTGGCGACGGCGAACCAGATCGATGCACTGCCAGCCGAACTGCTGCGCAAAGGGCGGTTCGATGAGATTTTCTTCGTTGATCTGCCTGATACCGAGACCCGGCAAGACTTGTTCCGTCTGCATCTGGCCAAGCGCGCTTTGAACCCCGCCAGCCACGATTTGCCGGCACTGGCGCGTGCGGCGGATGGGTTCTCGGGGGCCGAGATCGAACAGGTGATCGTCTCTGCCCTGTATGCCGCGCATGGCAACGA
>JAUNTK010000009.1:27906-33697 GCA_030538735.1 Pseudomonadota bacterium | reverse complement strand
GATGCGCCGGTCAGTGATTTCAGCTTGCAGCAGGAAATCCGCGCGACTCGCCCGTTATCGGTGTTGATGCGCGAGCAGGTGGATGCGCTGCGGGCGTGGGCGGCGGAGCGCACCACCCCGGCACATTGAGGCGCAGCTGCTTAGCCCAGCAACCACAGCCAGCCCAAGGGGTGATGCAGGCGGGCGATGCCCCACGCCCAAACCACCACCAGCAGCGCCGCCAGATACAAGGCGCTGCGTTGCCAGCGCGGCAGGCGCTCACGCATCGCGCAGATGCCCAGCACGATATACACCGCGACCAGCGCCAGCTTCAGCCACAACCAGCCGTTGGCAAATACCGCGCCGGGCAGCATCGTTATCAGCATCACGCCGAAGGTGAGCAAAAACGCATCGATGGTGTAGCTGGTGTAGCGCAGCAAGGCCAGCCGCGGCCAGCGCGCACCGAACAGGGCAAAGCCGCCGCGCAGCGCGAACAGCGATATCGATAGCAGCACCAGATGGATGTGTGCGGATTTGATTTGCGGGTAGAACTCGATCATGGCTTGTCGGTATCCGGGGCGTGGTGGCCACGCTCAAGCATGTGCTTGAGCACGACAGCTTCGTTGTGTTGCTCATCGCGGGCGGCAAAAATCAGGGTGATATCGCCTTGTTCGGCCATTCGTTTAAGCGTGGCTAGGGCCGGGTTGTTTTCAAGTTCGGCGCGATAACGGCGCTGGAACTCCGCCCATTTCGCCGGGTCGTGGCCAAACCATTTACGCAGCTCGGTGGAGGGCGCAACATCTTTTAGCCAAAGATCAAGCGCAGCCTTGGCTTTGGCCAGACCACGCGGCCACAAACGGTCAACCAGAACCCGCTTGCCATCGCTACTGGCGGGCGCGGCATAGGCGCGCTTCAACAGGATGCTCATCGTTTGCTCCACGGGGCGCATTGGGTGATGGGTGGATCATCCGGGTTTTCCATCCTTGCGTGGGCGTAGGTAGATGGCGGCAGAGCGCAGCACCCAAGGGGTGAATGCCAACAACCAGCCGACGGCGGATAGTAGCTGCCAGCGTGCGGGGTCGGGCAGAATTTCGCCAAGAAGGCGGATCACGCACACCAGTTGCAACAGGGCGAAGGCAAACCAGCCGGCCTTCGGCATCAGCAGCGGCTGCCCGGAATGGCCTTGGGTGACGCGGGTCACCATCGCCACCAGCAACGAGCCGAAGAAACCGATATACAACGCATGCGCCGGCCCCCGGCCAAACAGGAACTCGCCGCTTGCCGCGTACAGCACGCTTTGCAGGGAATACAACACAAACGCCAGCGGCAACCATGCAAAGCCGATAAACAGCACCCAGAGCAGGCCGGGCGCATCATTGCGCGGCCACCAACGCCACAGCACATAGCCGGTCAAGGCCGCCATCGGCAGGTCGGTGAACCAGAGCGCGCCATAGGCGTGGGTGAGTTCCAGCAGCAAATGGCTGATCGACAATAACCAGAACACGGCCAGCAACCACTGCGGTCGCCACGGCTGATAACCCTTGACCACGTTGCCGGCAAAAAACGGGAACATCCGATGCGCGACGCTGAAATACACCGGCAGCAGCAGGCCGAAGCTGCCAAGCTTGATCGCGAAAAACATCCACCACGCATTGCCGGTATCGAGATAGATCAGCGCGAACACCAAGCCGACCAAGCCCAGCGACATCGCGGCAAAACAGGAATAGGCATGCCACGTCGGCCCCTTGCCAGCGCGGCGCTCGGCGATCAACACCCGGGCAAGTTGCACCACCCCATAGGCCCAGCCGGCCAGCGCCATCACCCAGCCGGCCACGATGCCAATTTCTTGCCCGATGGCCATGCCACCGATGACCGCCAGCTGCCCGCCAAACAGGCCGATGCCCACCGGCAGGTAATGCCATTGCTTCAATTCCGGCAAGCCCATCCAGCGCGGGAACACCGTCAGCAAAAAGCCGAACATGAAAGGCGGCAGCAACTGGTATTGCATGACGATGGCATGCACCCAGCCCGGATGCAGCGCTGCCTCTGGCAGCAGGCCCAACCGCCAATGGGTATCGGCCAGCCACAGCGTCCACCACGCCATCGCCAACAGCACATCGACGGCACCGACGAAGAACAGCAGGCGGTGTGGTGCGGCGGCGAGCCAAGCCGGAGAGAGCGAGCTGCGGAAACCATCCATACGGGTAGTCTCGCCGATAGCCCTGCACAGCGGCATTGATGCAGGTCAGTTCCGGTGGAAATGGAGCCGTTGCCTAGTGCGTGTTCGAGGGGGCGTCCAAGTGCGCGCGTTTTATGCATATGCCAAGCTGTTTTTTGCGCTTGGCAGGAATCGTGCACGCGATGCCTGCGTGCCGGGTCTTTGAATTAGTCTGTTGGTTCATTTTGCTTCGAGAGGTGCGGGATGTTTTCATCTTTGCTCGCTGGCGGCGGATCGAATCAAGGCAGACGTCTATATCGTTCGTCACTTGGGTTGGCGGTACTTGCCGTATTGATGATCAGGCCGGTCGTGGCGGAAACGAACCCCGCCTGCGCGATTGCGGTGACCGGCGCGACCGTGATCGATGGCAACGGTGGGGTGCCACTACGCAATGCCACGGTACTGGTGAGGGAGGGACGTTTCGTTGCAATAGGTGCGGGGGCCCAAGTGCAAGTGCCTAATTGTGCCAAACGCATTAATGCTCGCGGCAAGTTCATTGTGCCGGGTTTCATCGACACCAACGTGCATGTGGCAATGCCGACCCAGCCGGTTGATTACGCGCGCTATTTTGAACGGCTGTCGGATCTGGCGGTGGAAGGCGCGCAGATGCACCTGAAATACGGGGTGACATCAATGCGCGACAGCTACGGTGTGTTGCGGCCATTGCTGGATGCGCGCGACCGCATCAATTGTGGTGAAACCGCGGGTGCGCGCCTATTCGTGGCCGGTAATATCGTTGGATGGGGCGGTAATTTCTCGCGCAGCTTCCGTGGCCGCGGGCCTGAGGATTGGTACGAAGCCTGGGCCAATGAGCAGGTCACCCATGGCGTAGGCGAGTTGTTGTCATGGCAGTCGCCCGAGGAGATCGCCAAGGCCGTTGATCGCTATATCGATCTGGGCGTGGATTTCGTCAAGATCGGAGTGACCGATCATGATCACAATTGGCCGGCATTGATGTTTTCCGAACGCCAACTCAATGCCATTGTGCGCGCCGTACATGCACGCGGCAAGGTGGCCGAGGCACACGCCACCAGCCCCGAAGGCATGGTAATGGCGATGAATGCTGGCGTGGATTTGATTCAGCACCCTGAGGTAATTGGCGTACCGATCACCGATGAAGTGCTGGCCATGCTGGATGCCCGCAAGGCGATATGCTCACTACATACCAACAATCACGGTGGCCGTGCTTGGCAGGAGGTGCTTGCAGCGCAGGCACGCAAGCAGGCCGATGCCAAGGCAAGTGCCGGTGAATCGGCTAGCCAATTGCGCCAATGGCGCGAGCCATCGATTACGGACAAAGCACGTCAAGACAAACAGCTAGCCGATAACTCGCAGGTTTTTCGTGATAACGCGATCAAAATCATGGCGACGGATTGCATCATCACCACGGCCACCGACAACAGCATGGGGCGTCCACCGGAGCTGGTCGAAAAGCCCAATCAGTGGCGCGCACGTGAACCGGGATTGGGTACCTTGGCCGCTGTCGAAGTGCTGGTGGAATTGGGCATGAGTCCAATACAGGCGATCACCGCCGGCACGCGGAATGGGGCGATCGCATTGCACATGCAAGACCAGTTGGGCACGGTGGAAGCAGGAAAAATCGCCGATATGGTGATACTCGATGCCGATCCACTACGTGATATTGGCAATATTCGGCGCATCCACATGGTGATGAAGGATGGCGGCATCATCGACCGCGAACGTTTACCAGATAACCCAGTGTATTACCGACCGCAGGAGCAGTAAGTGGTCGTTGAATTCATTGCCCCGGCAGTGTCGCTGCCGGGGTATGCAGAGGGGTTCAGTTCCAGATATCGCCGAAATTCATACGGAATCCAATGTAGAAGGTGCGCCCGGCATAGCCTTGTCGGCCGGAAGGGCCGTTGAGAGAGCCACGGGTCTTGTCCGGGTATTGATCGCTGATGTTGCGTACCCCTGCGTGCAAGCGCGTGCGGTCATTCAAGCGGTAGCCAACTTGCACATCATGATTGCGATAAGGCTTGACGTAGGGCGCATCGATGATTTCGTGGGCGATATCGCGTTGGGCGTTGATCAGTGGCGGTGCGCGCAAGGTCTTGCTGCTGTAGCTGTAGCCGTAGTTGGCATCCCATGCGCCTTTGTTCCAGCTCAGATCGAAGCTGGCCACCCACTCCGGGGTGGAGCCACCCAGATCGGTATTGAACAAGCCTTTTTCATCGGTGATAACCGGCAACAAGGATTTTTGCACGCCAAGACGGCGCATGTGGGTAGCATTCAACATGCCACGAAAGCTACCGGCATTTGCGGTTTCAAACGTATAGAAGGCAGATAGCTCCAAGCCCGTGGATCGAATTTCGGCGACATTGACATAGGACAATTCGGCAAAGTTGGCATAACCATTGGTCGGGTCTCGGCCGATGAGGCGACAAAAAATATTGTCGAGCGACGGTGAGTCATAACAGGCGTTGAAGATGGTGTTCTGGTTGGTACGAAGCACCGCATCGGACATCCGGATGTCATACCAATCCACTGTCAGCGCCAGATTGTTGATGAAAGGCACCTGCCAAAGCACACCATAGGTGCGGGTCCGCGCGGTTTCTTCACCTAGATTTGGGTTGCCGCCTGAGATCGCCGGGAAGAAGGTGCCGAGCATCGGGTTGAAGGTGTTGGGGTCGATGCCCAGTGCATTCAGTGCGGTGGCGCAATTGCTGCGACGGTACTCAGTACCCAAATCCAGATTGGCGAGGGCACAGGGGTCGCGTTGGCCAAGGGCGATCGAAATATTGCTTCGGGCTTCGTACAGTTCGCCGATGTTCGGTGCCCGCACCGCGCTTGACCACGTGCCACGCAAAGACAGGCCCGCCACGGTTTCCCACAGCGCACCCAGCTTCCATGTGCTGGTCGCGCCAACCGTGGAGTAATCCGAGTAGCGTGCAGCGGCATCCAGCTTGAGTGAGCGTACCGCCGAATTTAGATCTCGAAACAGTGGCAACGATACTTCGATAAAACCTTCGCGCACATCAAATTCGCCGTTCAAGTTGCGGCCATTGTTGAAGGCCACGACCCGATCTGAACCGGACAATGCATCGAAGGTGTAACTGGAGCTTTCTTTGCGGTATTCGCCCCCAATCACCATTTCGATTGGTCCGCCATGAAAGTTGAAGAACGCCCCCGAGTCACCGGCGACATAGCCGGTGACCACACGCTGATGATTCTTCACGCGATTGCTGGTGGGAATCCAGATCCATGCCGTGGCTGCATGGTTGGCAGTGTCATCAAGGGTGAAAGGGTTGAAGGGAATACAGCCGCTATTGGGGCCAGGCGTGAACGTAGCTGGCCCACGGGAAGTCTGGAATGCGGTGGAAATGAAATCGATCGGCAAGCTATTAAAGCTGCCGGGGTCAAGATTGCTGCGACAAACCACTTGACCGGTGGTTGGGTCGATCACCGCATCGATGGCCGCCAGATAGCGGTCGTACATGCGGTTGTTGAGGATGGTTTCATTTCGATCGACCCGGCCGATGTTGAGTGACAGATCGTAGCGCGCGTGTTGACCAAGATCGCCACGTACGCCGGTCAGAATGCGCAGGCTTTCTTTATTCAGCCGGTTGTCGC
>JAUNTK010000009.1:0-27896 GCA_030538735.1 Pseudomonadota bacterium | reverse complement strand
AATCCGGCATTCAAATCCCAGCGATTGAAGTGAATCGGGCCGGCCCCGTCGGGGCCACCAAAATGCGCCAGCACATTGGCAGGGAGAAAGGCGTTGTCACGTCGCACTTGACTGCCAACGGTCAAGGAATGTTGGGCATAGGAGTGGTTATCGACATCGGCATAAAGGATGCTGGCATACGGGCGGATTTGGTCGTTGATGTCGTATTCGGTCTTTAGACTCAGCAGATGCCGCTCGGTCATCGGTCGAATGGCTTGAGTAAACAGCATCCAAGTGGGGATGCCGTCGCCGCCGATTTCACCGGTGCCGCCGAAGCTGCCGACATTGATGCCATGCTTGAATGGTGTGCCATCACCGTTGAATCCAGCAACGGGGTTGAACGGGTCGATGCGGGCACCACCGAGGGTGAAAAATGCTTCGTTGGTGCCGGACATCAATACATAACGTGGGATGCTGCCATCGAGATTGTTGACTTGCTCGTACAGGCCGGTACTGGCTTGCCGACGCTTGCTGGAAAGGGTCAATGGCCGCTCGCCGTAGGTGTAGCTGGCGGTGATATTGCCGCGACTGTCGCTGAAATTTCGTCCGAGCGTCAACGAATATTGCTGGTCGCGGAAACTGCCCTTTTGTGCATCGCCATATTGGCCTTCGATCGCCAGGCCTTCGAAATTCCGTCGCAGCACGAAATTAACCACACCCGTCACAGCATCGGCACCGTAGATGGCCGACGCGCCGCCAGTCAAGACATCAACGCGCTCCACCAGTGCAGTGGGGATCACGTTGACATCCACTGCGGTAGAGCCTGCCGACCCGCCGACAAAGCGATGGCCATCGACCAGCACCAAGGTGCGGTTGGGGCCAAGGTTGCGCAGTATCAACTGGCTCTCGCCATTGCCGGTTTCATCATTGCGCGCGCTGCCAACCAAGGCGCCGACACGGTTCACCACATCTTGTACATCGGTCTTGCCGCTGTAGGCGATCTGCTCACGGTCAATCTGGGTAATCGGGTTGGGTGATTCGGTATCGATGGCCTGAATACGGCTGCCGGTCACGACGACACGGTCAAGTGCTGTGGCCTGATCTGCGGAGGGTGGTGGTTGCTGGGCCACGGTGACGGCGGGGACAAGCAAGCCAGCGAGCGCAGCTGCAACGGCCAAGGGCAGAGGATGATGCACGATTTTCATCGTCGGGTTCTCCGGTCAGGTACCAAGCGTATGTCATGGAACCTACGGAAAAGCAGCATCGGGCTGTGATGCGTTCACACATTTTTCTTATGCAATGCGCAAAACCTGCGGGTGATCAGCCGCCGCGCAGGGTGCGGGGTGTCATGCCGAAATGGCGCCGGAATGCCGTAGCGAAGTTGCTCTGGTGGCGGTAGCCCACAGCATTTGCCACTGCGGCAATGCTGAGGTTGGCGTCGGCCAGCAGCTCTCGTGCTGCCATCATGCGCCGGGATTCCAGAAAGTCGGCGATGGTCATGCCATGGATGCGCTTGAATTCACTGCGCAACTGTGTGCGGTTGAGGCCCAGCAAGCGGGCAAGCTCATTAACTGAAGGTGGGGCGGAAAAGTTTTCTTCCAGCACGGCCTGTGCCTTGCGGATACGTGCCAATACGTGTTTGCGCGCGGGGATACGAGTGGATTCGCCGTGTTCGTGCTGCAGGCTGGAGACGAACAAGCACAGCAACTCCATGCTCTTGGATTGTAGATAACGTAGACGCAAGAGACCGTGGCAGGGCATCTGCATGAGATCGAGTACGCCCTTGGTCATGCATGGGGTCATCGTGGTCAAGCAGGAGCCGTTATCCAGTTCACGCAAAGGTTGCGGCAATTGATCGATATGCAAATTGAGCAGTGCTGGCAGCCGATCGCGATGTACATGCAGGGTGAACGAGGCCAGCGGGTTATCCCCGCTGATATGCAATTCCTGGTCGTGCCCTGCGTGTACCAAGCTGGCGGTGGCAACACCGCACTGCACGGCCAAGGCATTGTCTTTTTTGTCACCCAGTAGTATGCGCCCTGAAATCACCATGCGGATGCTGATGATGTCGGTTGGTGGCCTGACAGCATACGTAAGACCATTCCCGTAATGGCCTTGGGCGATACAGGCCAACACGCTGTCTTCAAGCCGGGTGATGTCCCATTGACCATGACTGCGATGCGAATCGACCTGCAACAATAGCGTGTTGTCTGCCAGAAGGGATGCCGACAGTGGGGTGGATTCTTGCAGGCGTTCGCCGAAATTGTTGTCGAACCCCTGATACAGACGATCCAGTTGTGCATTTGCCAACGCGCTCCCCGTTAGATGTGCTACATGGCTCATCAGCTGCGCTACTCGACTCGGCGGATGGATTCGATTTGGACAGGTACATCCAGCATTTGTCCACGTACGTATTCGTCGCCGACAGCCGCGTTGGCGCTGAGTTGATGGATGCGACGCACCAGCGCCATGCCTTCAATCACCCTGCCGAACACCGCAAAACCCAGACCATCCGGATTGCGTGTACCACCGGAATCCAGCGCTGGGTTGGCACCCACGGAAATGAAGAATTCGCTCGATGCCGTACCGGGTGCGCCGCGCGCCAGCGACAGTGCGCCGTCGTCGTGATGCAAACCAGTGCTGGCGGTACTCTCATGGGCAATGGGCGAGAACGGGGATGGTGGAGGATTGGGTAAATCAGGTCTTCCCAAACCACCTTGGACTACTTGAATCGTGGCCGGGTTGCGGTCGTTGTCGATGCGTACGGTGCGATAAAAGCTGCCTTTGTCATAACTGCCGGCTTCGACGTGGCGCAAGAAATTGCCCGCGCTAAGCGGGGCTTTGTCCGGATAGATCTCGATCAGGATGGGACCCAGCTCGGTACGCATTTCCAAGCGTACCGTCGCTGTGTCTGCTGCGGATCGTGGCGTGTCGGCTGCCACAGAAAGGGCTGAGCAGGCGGAGAGCAGTAGCATGCCGAGCAAAATGATGGTGACACGCCAGCCGCGGTGGCGAGAGAGGAGATAAGGCAAATCCGGCATCGACGAACTCCTGCAACAGGATGGACGTACAGCGATCATCGACCAACTGGCTTGTTTACCGCAAGTGCCGTCGATGCCGGTAAAGGGCCCCTACAGCGCCAGCCTCAACGCCATGTAATACGATCGCCCCGGCCCGGGCACCGGGATGCCCCAAGGCACGGCATTGATTCCCATTGTCCTGCCCTGTGCGAGGTAGACGCCGCCGGTTGGGAGGTTGTACAGCCGGTTGAAGACGTTTTCCACGCCAAAATCAGCGCGCCATTGTTGCCACTGGTAGGCGCCGCGCAAATGCAGCAGGCCGTAGCCAGTGGTTGGGGCTTCGTTGCGTACGGCGGATACCCGGGTTTTCGCAGCCACGCCCTGCATGTCGATGCCGCCTTCCCAACCGCCCAGGCGGTGCTTGAGGCTGATGCGCGCATTGGGTGGCATCTGGTTGTACAGCGGTTGATTGGTAGTGTGGTTGTCGCCGCGCTGCCAGTTGACAACCGCGTCGAGATCAAGGCGGCCGAGGCGGGTTTCGGCGGACAGATCGACGCCATGCAGCCGAGCCGATTGATTGGCGTAACGCAGGACATTGAACGCGTCGCTGCCGTTGTTGGTCAGTGCGTAGACATCGATGTAATCGCTGATCCTGGTAACCCACGGCGTGATGCGTAGCCGCCAAACAGGCTGATTGCCCGGGGCATGCCAATCCAGCGTCATCGAGGCGGTATGTGCGGTTTCCGGTTGCAATCCGATGTTGCCGACATACCCATTGCCGTCACCGGCAAAATTGTTCATCACCGCAGCCATTGCCCAGGTTGACCATGTGTAGCGTTCGTACAGATTGGGTGAGCGGGTTTTTCGTGCGATGCCGGCTTCCAGGTCGAGGCTTGTCGAAGGTGTCCAGCGCAGCAGGGCACTGACATCGAAATGTTCGTCGCGCTGGCGACGATCTTGGGCGTTGAAGGTGGCTGCATCCGCTGCGGTCATCAGGTACGAGCCGGGCGGATTGGGGTCGGTGTCATAGCCCTGCACATCGCCGGCATTGGTCAAGACGCGGCTGTAGCGCGCACCGATCAGCACACTCCATTGCGGCGAAAACGTGCCTTCCCATTCGGAATACAGCGATGCGCGGCTGCGCCGGCCTTGGTGGATGTTCCAGAAAGTATCGGGCCACATGGCGCTGCCGGATGGCGGCCACCAATCGTTCAATTGGTATTGCTGCCACTCACTGCCGAGGCGCAGCAGATCGTCCTCGCTCAAATTGATGCTGAGTGCCAATGAGGCGGCGCGGGTGCGGCTTTCAGTCTCCATCGGCATGCCGGCTGCGCAGCTTGTGCTGATCGGCGAGCAGGCGCGAGTATGTGTGTTGACACCCGACAGCATCGCTTCCATGCCATACCAGAATTGTTTGTCGGGCCCGAAATCCATGCCGTGGCGCAGGCGTTCGTGCCAGACACGGGCTTCCAGTGCGCCCCAGCCGAGATTGCCTTGATAGGCCAATTGCCATCGGTTCTGGGTATTGCCGAGCATGTCCATGCGCTGATTGGGGAACAGCTGATGTGGGGTTTCCTGTCGGGCGAAACTTGCTTGCAGCAAATGCGTATCGTGGCGAAAGGCAGCCATGGCGCGATGATTGCGCAATAGATACGCGCTGGATGCAACTTCATCACGATCGATTTCGCGTCCTTCCACGCCAGTCGCACTGAAACTGCGGAAATTACCACCCGCACGGTAGTTGCCGGCACGTGAAACCGAGCCCTCGTAACCGAAGCTCCAATCCGCATTGGCCAGTGTCAATGCGGCATCGGTACTGCGTGCATCGCCATTCCTGCGATATTGCACGCCCAGACTGCCGCCGATCTCCCAACCGTTGCCATCCGCGAATCGCGGCGGCTGCGATTGCACCTGAATCGTGCCGCCAATGCTGTCGCCGCCGGCACTGACCGGGCTGATGCCGGCGTAGACCTTGATTTCGGCAACGCTGGAGGGCGCTATGTAGGAAAGCGGCGGATTCATGTGATTGGGGCAGGAGGCAAGGATGTCCATGCCATCCACTTGCACCCGGTTGCGATCGCCAACCAGGCCGTGGATGGCTGGCAAGCCAGAGACGCCGCCAGCCCCTTGTATGCTGACGCCCGGGATACGAGTCAGCAATTGCGCGGTGTCAGATGTGGCTGCACGTGCGCTGGCGAGTGCGTCATCACGCAAGTCGGCGGTATTGGCCGGCATCGGTTTGGGAATGGTGCCGACTACCACCACGCGGCCGAGTGGGCGGGCATCGTCATTGGAAGTGATGGTTTGGGCCAAGGCGGGCGCACAGACCAAGGCCGCCGCAATGGCGGCAGCAAGCGAAAAGACGTTCATGGGAACTCCGAATATATGGGTACGGCCAAGTGCCGCAAGTGATCAGACGGTTCGGAGGAAAACAGGTGGGCCGCGCGAACCCAGACCGCACGGGTGACGCTGGCAGATGCGGATGGCACCGCATCGAAAGACAGGAGGTGAAACCCGGGCCAGCCCCGCCAGACCAAGTGCCAGCAGTACAAGCACAACCAGACTGGCCAATAGCGGGCAGTAATCGCAGTCATGCGTCGCCCCCCCGTTGCCCGTGGGGTGATGCGTGGCTTGGTCCGATATCGCATTCAACAATGGCAGTACGATGTCTTTCATGCCTTCGACCGTACACATCGCAATCATGTCGCCACGGTTGTCGGCCGATTGTGCCGATTGATACAGCCGCCCAAGCGTCGGTAATACCGCCAGCAGCAAGGCGGCAAGCAATGCCAGCGCAGTCAGCAATGGGGTTGAACGCAAGCGTGGCATCGGCTTCATCGTGAAACGGCCGGGGCAGCATAGCCCCGGCCGGATTATCGCGTGTCCATCGCAGCGATGGGCTGGATGCAAAACATCAGATCGTGCTTTGCCTGACATTGTTGGCTTGATTGGACGGCCCCGATGCAGAATCCACCTTCGGCAAAATCCAATGCCGCCCCACAAACCACGCCAGCAGCACCGCACCCAAGCTGAAGATGATGTCACCCGGCATACGCATCCACACCAGGATTTCGATCAGCGGGCGGCCCATGAACTCGGCCGAGCGTGCATACCAGTAGCCGTGTTCCAGCGCGGCCTGCAATTGCAGTACGCCCATCGGCAGCAGGGTCAGCAGGGCCATCAGCATCAGGCCGATGTTGAACGCCCAGAACGAGCCTTTCAGTGTGGGTGTATGCCACAGCGCATCCGGCTTCAACCCACGCAGGCAGAACAGCATCAGGCCGATGCCGAGCATCCCGTATACGCCAAACAGTGCGGTGTGGCCATGCAGCGGGGTCAGGTTGAGCCCTTGCATGTAGTACAGCGCGATCGGGGTGTTGATGAGGAAGCCGAACAGGCCGGCACCCACCAGGTTCCAGAAGCTCACCGCGAGGAAGAACATGATCGGCCAGCGATAGCGTTCCATCCACGGCGCGGCGCGGCCATGGTTCCACGTCTCATAGGCTTCTAGGCCAATCAAGGCCAGCGGTACGACTTCCAGCGCCGAGAAGCTGGCACCAAAGGCCACCGCCGCCGTCGTCGTCCCCGCAAAGTACAGGTGGTGGAACATGCCCAGCACGCCGCCGGAGAGGTACACCACGGTGGCGAACAGCACATTGATGGTGGCCGACTTGGCCCGCACCAGGCCCAGCTTCACGAACAGGAAGCTGATCACTGCCACGGCGAATACTTCAAAGAAGCCTTCCACCCACAGATGCACCACCCACCAGCGCCAGTATTCGACCATCGAGATATGGGTGTGTTCGCCCCACATCAGGCCCGCGCCGTAGAACAGGCCGATGGCGATGGTGGAGAGAAACAACAGGCCGACGATCGAGGAGGTATCGTCTTTGCGCTTCAGTGCTGGCCACAAGGCGCGGCCGACCAAGAACAGCCACAGGATCAGGCCGACGAACAAAAACGCCTGCCAGAAGCGGCCGATATCGACGTATTCCCAACCCTGATGGCCGAACCAGAAGTTGTACTTCAAGTCCATCTTCTGCATCACCGAGAACCACTGCCCGGCGAACGCGCCAACCACGATGATCAGCAAACACACGAACAAGAAGTTGACGCCAGCGCGCTGGTACTTCGGCTCATGCCCGGAGATGGCTGGGCCGATATAGAGGCCGGTGGCGAGCCACGCGGTGGCGATCCACAGCACGGCCAGTTGCGTATGCCAGCTGCGGGTCAACGAATAGGGCAGGATTTCCGCCAGCGCGAAGCCGTAGGCATCCTGGCCTTCCACTTGATAGTGCGCGGTGGTGGCACCAAGCAAAATCTGGAACAAAAACAGCGCGATCACCACCCAGAAATACTTGGCGGTGGCCTTCATCGACGGGGTGATGACCAAGCCTTTCAACGGGTCTTGCGCGGGCGGGGCGACTTTTGGTTCTTTGCCGTGCCAAACCGCGTAATGCCAGCCCAAGAGGCCGATGCCGCCGATCATGAACAGGATCGAGAACATCGACCACATAAACGCGCTGGAGGTGGGCGCATTGCCGATCAGCGGCTCATACGGCCAGTTGTTGGTATAGGTGCGGTTGTCGCCCGGGCGGTCGGTGGAGGCGGCCCATGCCGTCCACCAGAAGAACGTGGTCAATGCCGCACGGTGCTCGGCATTGGGCACGGTGTTGTTCTTCATCGCGTAGTGCTCGCGCAACTCGGCGGTGGCCGGGTCGTTGGAGAACAGGCTGTCGTAATGCGCCGCCACCTGCGACATCGCCTGCGCGCGCGCATCGCTGATGACGATATCGCCCGTGGCCGGGTCGTAGGTATTGGTGCGGAATTTGGGTTTCAGCGTGGCTTGGATGCGCGCTTGTTCGGCCTCATCCAAATTGGCATACGGCTCGGTCGTGACGCTGCGCGCCTCCAGCTCCAACATCGCCTCGGCCTCGCGGTGCAGCCAATCGGCCGACCAATCCGGCGCTACCAGCGCGCCGTGGCCCCAGATCGAGCCCAGCTGCATGCCGCCCATGCTTTGCCAGACTTGACGGCCTTTTTTGATGTCGGCCTCGGTATAGATGACGTGGCCGCTTTCGGTGACGACACGTTTGGGTACAGGTGGGGCGGTCTGGTGTAGATCCGCGCCCAGCCAAAGCATGACCGAGAAACTGGCGATCAACAGCGCCGCCAGCCCCAGCCATAGTTTCTTGGTGGTGGACATGATTGATGAACCTCCCTTGTTGGGTGATTTATCGTCCTGCTTTGTTGTGGGTGTATTCACTGATGCAGGTCAAGCCAGCGTCAGGAAGGCACGATCAATCGCGCAGCACATCCATCGCCAGTGCTTCCAGCCGCGCCATGTCGAGAATTTCAAACTCACGCCGATCCACCTGCAACACGCCCTCGGTCTGGAAACGCTTCAGCACCCGGCTGACAGTTTCCGGTGCCAGCGAGAGATAGTTGGCGATATCGGTACGCGCCATCGTCAATTGGAAGCGGGTCGCCGAGTAACCGCGCTGGGCATAGCGCTGCGAGAGCGAAAGCAGGAAGGCGGCCATCCGTTCATCGGCACTGAAATCGCCACTCAACTGCTGCGCCTTGCCGATATCGGCCGATAGCAGGCAGAACAATTGCTGCTGCAATTCCGGCATGCGGGTGGCCAGCAACGCCATTTTGGGGAAGGAGAACCGGCACAGCATCACCGTTTCCAGCGCCACCGCATTGCAGGGATAGCGCGCATGGTGGATGCCACCGAGGCCAATGACCTCGCCCGGCAGATGAAAGCCCAGCACCTTCTCGCGGCCTTGGCTATCGGTGATGAAGGTCTTGACCATGCCGGCGCGCACGGCGGCAATCGCGTTGAATGGCTCGCCCTCGGAGAACAGCAATGTGCCCTCGGCAAACGGGCCGACGTGATCCACCAGCACATGCAGCGCACGCAAATCGGATTTTTGATACCCAGCCGATAGACATGCGCTGGAGAACGCGCACGTGCTGCAAAAGTGCAGGGCATCGCCGTCATCGGCCATCGCCGCACTAGGCTGTGGGATCTTCAGGCTGAGTGCACTGGTGCGGGGCGCAATTTTCATCCCGCCATCATAGCGATTGCGGGCGCTTGGTTTCTGCTTGCGGGCAAGTTGGGTTTTGTTCGCTTACCGAGCGTAAGAACTTCGATGTGGCAGATGTTTCTAGGTTCTTGCTCCCCTCTCCCATTGGGAGAGGGGCTGGGGGAGAGGGAAAACGCAGCGGTGTTAACCCGCTAATTCGATCTTGAGTGAGCAGCGGCGGCTAATCCAAAACACGCGCGCAGATTTTCGCGCTCTTGTTTCAAGGCGCTGCCAATGCCTTCTTCACTGCCTGCAAAAACTCCGGGTCGGGCACGGTGCCGATCTTGGCGGTGCGGGCAAGTACCCGGCCTTGTTTATCCAGCAAGACCAGTTCACTGGTGTGGTTGAACTCGCCATCACTGAGTGCGCGATAGCGGATGCCAAGCATGCCGGCGACGGCACGCACATCGTTTTCGCGTGGTTGCAGCATCGCCCAGCGGGTGTTGTCGAGTTTGCGGCGTTCGGCCACCCGCAGCATCGCGGCCGGGGTATCGCGTTTGGGGTCGAGGCTGACCAGCACAACACCCAATCGGGCTTTTTCAGCAGGGCTCAACTGTTTTTCGATGGCCAAGCCGCTATCGATGATGAGCGGGCAGATATAGGCGCACGAGGTGTAGAACATCGAGGCCAGTTGCACTTGGCCACGGCGGGCGGCGAGTGTGGTGGCGCGGCCTTGTTGGTCACGCATTGGTGCATCAAGCTGGTAAATCGAATCCGAGGGCAGTACCGGGCCGGATTGCGCCAACGTGAGGCCAGCCGGCAGCAATGCCAGCAGCATGGCGATAAGCAGGCGGTGGAGGGTGGATTGCATGTTGATCTCCGTTGGTCGCGCTGGCCGCGTCAGCGCGCGCAGCGAAAGCCCATATTGTTGGTGACACCATCAGCGTTCAGCGAGGACAGCATCGCCACCCGCATCAGCACGGCGTAGTTGTCGCGGTCGCGCATCGATAAGGCACCGGCACCGCAGAATTTGGCCTTGTCGGCATCGCCCTGTTTGCGGTTATCGACATCGACCAACAACGATGAGGCATCGCCCGTCCATTCCCAGACCAGCCCGTGCAGGTCGCGCACGCCGTAGGCATTGGCGGCCTGCAGGCCAACCCGGGGCAGCTCGCTGTTGGATGGGCGCGAATACCACGCCAGGATGCGCTGCCGCCAGACGCGATCATTGCGTGCATCGCGGCGGGTTTCATCGGCAGCGGCGGCGTATTCCCACTCGTTCCAATCCGGCAGGCGCGCGCCCTGCGCTTTGCAATAGGCATCGGCGGCAAACCAGCTGACATTCACCACCGGCTGTTGCGGCTGTGCCTTCGGTCCGAGTGTGGTCGGGCCGGCCCAGTGCTGCAGATAGCGGGCTTCGGCAAACGCTTTCGGGGCGCGGCCGCGTTGCCAATTGGGGTGGGCGCGGACGAAGGCAAGGTATTCGGCATTGGTCACCGGGGTTTCCATCAACTTCAACGGTGCGATGCGTACATTGCTGCTGTCTTCGTACTGCAGGGCGGAGCGAAAACTGCCGCCCGGCAGTGTCACCCATTCCGTGGGTGCGGCAGTCACCGCGAGTGGAATAAGCAACAGCCAGGCGGCGCGTTTCATCTCAATGCCCGTCCGATGCGTTGGCCGGCTTGGCCTTGCGTGCGGCGGCGGCCTGTTCTTTGCTGATCTGGCCACCGGGGTTGCCCCAGCTATTCAACACATAGGTGCCGATATTGGCGACTTCGTCATCGGTCAGCTGGGCCATCGGCGGCATGATCGAGTTGTATTCCTTGCCGTTGACCTTCACCGGCCCCTGCATGCCGTGCAGGATGATTTCCGCGATGCGGCCCGGGTTGGCCTTGATGTAATCGGATGCGGCCAGTGGCGGGAATACGCCTTCCATGCCCTTGCCGTCATTGCCGTGGCAGGTCGAGCAGGTACCGGCATACAGCACCTTGCCGGCGGCGACTTGCTCATCTTGGGTGAGGTTGCCGGCTTTGGATGAGGCGGCCGCGGTGGCCACGGCGCTGCGGTCGGTGCCGGCGGCTTGGTCGCCCAGATACACTTCGTTGACTTCCTGGCCGGAATAGATGTCTTTGCGCTCCGGCCCTTCGGCTTGCAGGATCGCCAGCGCACCCTTGTTGAAGGCGCGGAAGATCGAGTGATCGACCAGCACATAGCTGCCGGGCACTTCAAGGTGGAATTCCATCATCGCCGCACCGCCGGCCGGGATCAGCGTGGTCTGCACGTTCTCCTGGAACTTGGTGCCGCCTTCGTACCAAACCTTGTCGAAGATTTCGCCGATGACGTGGAAGCTCGATATCAAATTTGGCCCGCCGTTGCCGACATACAGGCGCACGGTTTCGTTGGTCTTGGCCTGCAATGCCTTGTCGCCGGTCATCGAGCCTTCCATGCCGTTGAACAGCACGTAGGTCGGGTGTTCGTCGATGGCTTTTTGCATGTCAAAGTCTTGGTGGCCTTTCTGCCGGTAGCCGCCCTTGGTGTAGAAATCGCCCTGCATCACGTAGTACTCGCGATCCACTTTAGGCAGGCCTTCCGGCGGTTCGACCAGGATCAGGCCGTACATGCCATTGGCGATATGCATGCCGACCGGCGCGGTGGCGCAGTGGTACACATACAGGCCGGCATTGAGCGCCTTGAAGGTAAATTGGGTTTGGTGGCCCGGCGCGGTAAAGGTGGAGCTGGCACCGCCACCGGGGCCGGTCACGCCATGCAGGTCGATGTTGTGCGGCATTTTGCTATCGGGCAGGTTGCGCAGGTGGAATTCCACCGTGTCGCCCTGGCGCACGCGGATAAAGCTGCCGGGCACGGTGCCGCCAAACGTCCAGAAGGTGTAGGTGACGCCTTCGGAGATTTCCATCTCTTTTTCGATCACGTCCAGCTCGACGATCACCTTGGCCGGCGCGCTGCGCTCGGTGGCCGGCGGCACCATCGGCGGCGCGGTGAGGATGGCCTTGATCGGCTCGCCTTGCGGCGGGCCAAAATCGCCGGCTGCCGAGCCGGTCTTGCCCGTGGGCGCGGTGTTGGCGTCATTGCTTTGTTTGCAACCGCCCATCGCAAGTGCGGCGGCAATCAATACACAGAGTGCTTTGTGATTCATCTGGCTTCCCCTCGGGTGGCTCGTTGGATGAGCTCATGCTGCGCCGGGTATGGGATGAATTTCGATGACTTGGGTCAAGCGGCGTGTTGAATCTTGACCGTTGCGTTCCGGGTCGATTGGTGGCTTTCGTCGCTATACGTCGGTGCTAGGCGTCACACGGGACACGCCGTAAACCCATCCGTGGGGGCTCGGTCGCGGCCGCTTCGCGGTCCGGCCCGTCGCAGCGCTCCGGGCGTTCAAATGGGGCACGCGGCTAGCCGCCGCGTAAGCGCCCCATTTTCACCCATGCCGCGTACGGTCCCGAGTGGCACCTGGCACCGACGTACCGAAAGTGTTTCGCTGCGTTACTGAAAGGCAAAAGCTCTTTCATCCGAAGTGGAAGCCCATCCGCATCAAGTGCGTGAGGACCGGGAATGCATATCTACCGGCGAGTGCGCCACGGATGGTGCGCAGCCGCGAATCGAAGCTGGAGCGCAGCCCTGAGCGGCGACGGTAGATATGCGTTTCCGGGCCGGATTGAGGTGATGGCTTTGCTGTATTTGCTTCGGTACGTGCTGCGCCATACGCCGGAGTGCCCGCGCAGCAAAACCTCATCATCCACTAAATTGCTTTGGAGTAGCGCGGCCGCTCGGTGTCGGGTTGCGCCAGATACGCATCGAAGCACATCGCCAGATTGCGCAGCAGCCAGCGTCCGCGTGGGGTGGCTTCGATCAAGGCATCGCCGATGCGCACCAAGCCGTCATCAACTGAAGGTTTCAGGCGCTCGATGGCTTCGGCGAAATACGCATCGAAATCGATGTCGTAGCGGCGTTCAAAACGCGCCTTGTCGATGCGGCCGTGGCACATCAATTGCTGGATCACTTCGCCGCGCACCACGTCATCTTCGAGCAAGGCCAAGCCGCGCCAGACCGGCAGGCGGCCTTCATCGATGGCCAGTTCCCATTCCGGCAGGGTGCGCGGGTTTTGGCTAAAACTATCGCCAACATGGCTGATCGATGAGACGCCAAGGCCGATCAAATCGCTGTCGGCATGGGTGGTGTAGCCCATGAAATTGCGATGCAGGCTGCCGCGCGCCTGCGCCAGTGCCAACTCGTCATCGGGCAGGGCGAAATGATCCATGCCGATATAGACGTAGCCAGCGGCGGTCAGTTTGTCGATGGCCAGCCTGAGCAGGGCGATCTTGCTATCGGCATCGGGCAGGTCATAGGCGTTCAACTGGCGCTGCGGCTTGAACAACTCCGGCAGATGCGCATAGCTGTAGACCGCGAGGCGGTCGGGGCGCAGCGCGATCACCGTATCCAAGGTGTTGCCGAAGCCTTCGATGTTTTGCTTTGGCAGCCCGTAGATCAAATCGACATTGACCGAATGAAAGCCGTGCTCGCGGCAGGCTTCGATCACCGCGCGGGTTTCTTCCACACTTTGGATGCGGTTGACCGCCTCCTGCACCGCCGGGTCGAAATCCTGCACGCCAAGGCTGGCGCGGTTGAAGCCGATATCGGCCAGCTCGCCGATTTGTACGGGTGTGACGAAACGCGGGTCGAGCTCGATCGAGATATCCCGATCCGGTGCATCGGAGAAGCGGAACTGCCGGCGCAATTCATCCACCACCTCACGCAACTGCAGCGGGCTCAAGAAGTTGGGCGTGCCGCCGCCAAAGTGCAGCTGGATCACTTCGCGGTCGTGGTCGAACAAGGGCGCGATCATCGCCATTTCGCGCTTCAGCCGGGCGATATAGGGCAGGCTTTTGCCGGTATCGCGGGTGATGATGCGGTTGCAGCCGCAGTAAAAACACGGGCTCATGCAATACGGCACATGCACGTACAGCGATAGCCGGTGCGGGATCGGGTCGCCATTGCTTTCGGCGATGACATGGCGCAATTCGGCCTCGCCAAAGCCCGCGCCAAATTGCGGCGCGGTGGGGTACGAGGTGTAGCGCGGGCCGGGCCGGTCGTAGCGGCGCAGCAGTTCGGTATCGGGGGAGGTGATGGCAGACATGCTAGCAAGAGTGCCGCAGGGCGTTGCGCCCGGCCTTGATGCGCGTCAATCCACGGCCATCGGGTGCGGCAGGTCTTGCGGCCATCGCCATCCACCTGAACGGTTCAAGTCCGCATCGGCGGATTTCACGGTATCGGCGGTATCGCCAGTTCATGGTGGGGGCTCCCCATCCACAGGAGGCTGCGCATGAACAGCCGAGTTTCTGATTCCACCTCCCCGGTTTTGGTCAACGAGCAATCCAGCCACAAAACGGCGGCGATCTTCCCCGATAGCTTGGCCGCCACCGATAGCGCCCGCTACGTGCGGCAAACGCTGGGCTTGGCCGATGCGCAGGTGCAGGTCATCAACCCCGGCGAGCCGCATCCCGGCCGCAAGCTGCAGCCGGAAAGCCACGGCATCTTCCGCACCATGATCTATGCCCACGCCAAGTTGGGCATCGCCGGTGCAGTGTTGGGCGGCGTGCTGTGGCTGGTGCTGCGCCTGATCGGCGTCACGCTTATCTTGACCACAGGCTGGCTTACGCTCGCCATCTTCATCGTGTTTGGCGCGATGTTTGGCCTGATGCTGGGCGGTTTGGTCACCCTGCGCCCGGATCACGATGCCTATATCCGCCGCGTGCGGGAGGCAATGGGCGAGGGCCGCAGCGCGGTGGTCGTACATGCCTTCAGTGCTGACCAACGCGATGCCGCGCGCGATCTGCTGGTGCAACGCAGTGGCGAGGTGGTTTCGACGCTATAACTCATCAAATCATCGGCACGGGCGGGGCGCGATGTTCCACCCATGCAGTCGCCAATATGCCCGTAAAGCGCAGCCAAGCGGCATCGCGCCACCGCGGGATTCATTCGCCGTATTCATGAAAATCAACGGCTTATCCATGTATCGTGCGGCGGATGAAACGATTTCACGCCGCCTTCATCTTGCTCATCACCGGCACGCTGCTCAGTTGCACCAGTGCGCCACCACCGCAGCGCGCCGGGTTGCCAGTGCTGGTTGAATCGCCTGCGCTGCTGATCGTGCAAACCACGCCTGCGCCCGCCTCGCTGCATAGCCTGCGCACGCTGGCCCCGGATGCCGATCCCGGCGTGTTGGCATTGGCGCTGGCCGCCCGCAGCTGTGCGCTGGCCTCGGGCGAAGCGGGGGCGGGCGACAAACTGGCCGTGATCGATTATTCGATGCCCTCCACCGCCAAGCGGTTATGGATATTCGATCTGGCGCGCGGCGAGCTGCTTTATCACGAGCATGTCACCCACGGCCAAGGCAGTGGCGATAACTACGCCCGGCGTTTTTCCAATATCGAAGGCAGCTTCCAGACCAGTCTCGGCCTGTATCGCACGGCAGAAACTTACATGGGGGCCAATGGCTACTCGCTGCGCATGGATGGGCTGGATCGTGGCTTCAACGATGCCGCTCGCCAGCGCGCCATCGTCATTCACGGCGCGTGGTATGCGGAACCGGATTTGATCGCCAAACAAGGCCGGCTTGGCCGCAGTCAAGGTTGCCCGGCGCTGCGTCAGGGCATCGCCCGGCAGGTGATCGATACCTTGAAGGGCGATCAATTGGTATTTGCCTATGCCGATGATGCGCCGTGGCTGCATGGCTCACGCGGCTTCGCCTGCGGCGATCGGCGCAGCGCACGGCAGATCATCGCCGATGCACGCGCCGATCATGGCGGTGGCGGGGTGCAGCTGGCGGTGGCGGCACCGTGACCGGCATGGCGCAGCGCCGGCTGTTGCTGTGGGCCGCGTCGATGGCTGCGCTGGTGCCGGGTTTGCTGTTGTTCTCGATGCCGGCCAGCGCATGGATGGATATGCGTGGCAATTGCTTCAAGGCCGGACATCCTGTCGAAGGGGAATCGTTGGCATCGGCCTTGGACCCGGCGCCGGGTTGTCTGAAGTATACCGAGCTTGCTGAGGCGGCCGATATCCTCAAACGCTATCCAAACATGCGGGTGGAAGTGGCCGGCCATGCCGATTCGGCCGAATGCACCGGCCACGCCTGCCAGTCATTGTCCGCGCGGCGCGCACGGGCGATAGCCGATCATCTCCGGCAAAACGGGGTCGATCCGCGGCAGATCGTGCGCGTGGTCGGTTATGGCATCAGCCGGCCCATGGTGGATACCGAGCGCAACCCCAGTGAAATCAATCATTTGCTCAATCGACGGGTGGAGATCAATATGCTGCCTGTCGAGGTGCGGCATCGCCGGCCCCAAACCGCTCAACACCCCGTTTTTCCAGCGAAAAACGGCCCCCATCGGCCTGCAGACGATTGAAGACAAAGACACTGGCACCCGTTTGCGCAGGGCTGGCGTTTCAACGCGGGTTGCTCAGCGTTTACCCAAGCCGTGCCGCATCGTGGCATCGCCTGGCGTGAACAGGCAGGCTCGGGCTGGTCGCTGCAAATTGCAATACGCTATTTAATGAACTTATCAGTTCACTATTGATGCGCCTGCCGCTACACTAGCGCACGTTCTCCCAGCCGATCCCGCCATGTCATCCAAGCCCGTTGCCTTGCCTGCCTTGTTGTTGGCTGCCTGCGGCAAGGCCGAACCCGAAGCAGATCAATCCAATTCCGCGCAGGCGGTATCAGTGGCACCGGCGATCGAGCGCGAGATGGCGCGCGGCATCACGGTTTCCGGCCCGGCATCGCCGGTTGAGGATATGCAGTTGGGTGTGGAGGTCTCCGGCTTGCGGGTGACGGCGCTGAATGTCGATGTCGGCGAGCCGGTGCAGCGTGGGCAGGTGTTGCTGACACTCGACCACCGCATGTTGGATGCCGATTTGGCGCAGGCCAATGCCGCCTTGCGTGAGGCCGAGGCGGGTGCGGAGTTGGCGCGCAGCAATTACGCGCGTGGGCAGAATCTGGCCAAGGATCAATTCATCAGTGCGATGCAGTTGGATGAACTGCGCGCCGCCCGCACCCAAGGTGAGGCGCGCGTTGGCACGGCCCGTGCCAGCCGGGATACCGCTGCGCTCCGCCGCAGTTTTGCCGAGTTGCGTGCGCCGGCCGATGGCATCATCAGCCAGCGTTTGGTGCAGCCCGGGCAGGTGGTAGCGGCCGGCACGCCATTGATGCACCTGATCCGCGATGGTCGGCTGGAATGGCGTGCGGAACTGCCGGCCTCGCAACTGGGCGTGGTCAAGCCCGGCGATGTGATCCGCCTCAGCAGCAGCGAGGGCACAGCGATTGAAGGCCGGGTGCGTGCGGTCAGCCCCGGTGTGGATGCGGCCAGCCGCACCGGCACCGTATATGCCGATTTGCCGCCGGGCTTGCTGGCGGCCGGTACTTTGCAGGCCGGCGCATTTCTTGAAGGCCGCATCGATACCGGCACCGGCAAGGTGCTGGCGGTGCCGGCCGAAGCGGTGGTGCTGCGCGATGGCTTCCCGACGGTGTATGTGTTGGATGCCGGCCAATCCAGCGTGCATGCGCAACGCATCGAGACCGGCGGCCGCGAAGGCCGCTATGTCGAAGTACACGCCGGGCTGGAAGCCGCCACGCAAGTGGTGATCGAAGGCGCGGGCTTCTTGGCCGATGGCGACACGGTGCGGGTGGTGCCGGCCAGTGCGGCTGATGCCGCCACCCAGCCGGGTACGCAGCCGTGAGCCGCGATCTGACGCCGCCGCGCGGGGCCGGCGAAGACGTCAAGCCGCGCAGCAATCTTTCCACCTGGGGCATCCACAACCCGGTGCCCTCGGTGATGTTGTTCTTCGTGTTGTGCGTGGCCGGCCTGTGGGGCTTCCACAAACTGCCGGTGGCGATGTTTCCGGATATCGCCTTCCCGATGACGGTCATCACCATCACCCAGCCCGGGGCATCGCCATCGCAATTGGAGACCGAAGTAACGCGCCGGGTGGAGGATTCGGCGGCGACGATCAAGGGCGTGAAGCGGATCATGTCCACTGTGGTCGAGGGCAGCAGCAGCACGTTTGTCGAGTTCCACCTCAACGTCGATGTGATGGAGGCGCTCAACGACAGCAAAGATGCGGTGACGCGCATCCGCATGGACCTGCCGCAGGATATCGAGGAGCCGATCATCACCAAGGTCGAGATCGGTGGCGATTTGTTGACCTATGCGGTTTCCGCGCCACGGATGACGCCCGATGCAATGTCGTGGTTTGTTGATCGCGAAGTCAGCCGCGCGCTGTATGGCGTCGATGGCGTGGCAGCGGTCAAGCGTATCGGTGGTATCGAACGCCAGGTACGCGTTGATCTGGACCCGCAGGCGTTGGAGGCCTACGGCATCACCGCCGGCGAGGTTTCCCAGCAGTTGGCGCAGATGCAGGTCGAGCGCCCGGGTGGCCGCACCGAAATCGGTGGCGAGCGGCAGACCATCCGCACCATCGGCACGGTGGGTGATGCCGAGGCGTTGGGCGATTACAGCATCGCCCTGCCTGATGGCCGTGCGCTGCGCCTGTCATCGATTGCCCGCGTGCATGATGATGCCGCCGACCCCAACCAATTGGCCCTGCTTGATGGCGAGGATGTGGTGGGCTTCTCGATGGCGCGCACCCGCGGTGCCGACGAACTGAAAGTGCGCGCTGGCGTGCAGCAGGCGTTGGCGGAGCTGGAAGCGCTGCATCCGGGGATCAAGTTTGAGCTGATCAACGACATGACCACCGAGGCCGAGACCTCGTACAAATCATCGATGACGATGTTGTTTGAAGGCGGTTTTCTGGCGCTGGTGGTGGTGTTTTTCTTCTTGCGCAACTGGCGGGCGACGTGGATTTCCGCGCTGGCCTTGCCGCTATCGATCATCCCCACCTTCGCGGTGATTTACTACCTTGGCTTCAGCCTCAACATGATCACCCTGCTGGCGCTGTCGGTGGTGATCGGCATTTTGGTGGATGACGCCATCGTCGAGATCGAGAACATCGTCCGCCATCTGGGCATGGGCAAGCCGCCCTTGGTGGCCGCACGCGATGCGGCGAACGAGATCGGCATCGCCGTGGTTGCCACCTCGATGACACTGGCGGCGGTATTTGTGCCGGTGGCCTTCATGCCGGGGATTGCCGGCAAGTTCTTCAAAGAGTTTGGCTGGACGGCCGCCACGGCGGTGCTGTTCTCGCTGTTGGTGGCGCGTTTGCTGACCCCGATGATGGCCGCCTATCTGCTGAAACCAGAGCCGGAGCACGAAGGCGAAAGCCGGATGATGACCCGCTATCTGGTGTGGGTGGATCGGGCGATCCGCCACCGCTGGAAGACGCTGTTGATCGCCTTCGTACTCTTCGTGCTGTCGCTGGGCATGATCAAGTTCATCCCGACCACCTTCATCCCGCCGTCCGACCCGGGCCGCAGCATGTTGAGCTTGGAATTGCCGCCGGGCACGCAGATCGAACAAACCCGCGCAATGACCGAACGCGCCCGCGCGATGCTGGCCGATATCCCGGAATTGCAGCAGGTATTCACCCAGATCGGCAGCGTGCCGGATTTGGGCGACCCGGGGAAATCCGGCGATTCCGATGTGCGCCGCGCAGTGCTGACGCTGGAATGGGGCGATCGCAAAACCCGCGACCGCCATCAAGACACGCTCGAAGCACTGGTGCGTGGGCGCCTGCGTGATCTGCCCGGCGTGCGCGTGAGTTTTATCAGCTCGGAACCGGGCAAGACCATGCCGCTGGTGCTCTCAGGCGATGATGCGCGCACGGTGCAACAGGCGGCGATTGCGGTTGAGCGCGACCTGCGCACGCTGCAAGGTTTGGGCAGCATTTCATCATCGGCCTCGCTGCTGCGCCCGGAGCTGCGCATCGTGCCGGATTCGGCCCGTGCCGCCGATTTGGGTGTTTCCACTTCGGCGATTGCCGAGGCCGCGCGCGTCGCCACCGCAGGCGACTACGTGCAGCGCATGGCCAAGCTCAACCTGCCGGATCGGCAAATCCCGATCCGCGTGGGCTTTGCCCGTGATGCACTGGAAGACCCGGCGACGATTGCCCAGTTGCGGGTGCGCGGCAAGGCCGGCCCAGTACCGCTGGATGCCGTCGCCGATCTTGAATTCGGCAGCGGCCCCTCGCTGATCAGCCGCTACAACCGCCAGCAAAACGTCACCCTCACCGCCGAGCTCAACGGCCGCCCGCTGGGTGATGTGATGAGCGAAGTGCAGGCATTGCCCTCGGTCAACAACCTGCCGCCGGGCGTGCAATTTGATAATACCGGCGATAGCGAGGTTTTCGTCGAGCTATTCATCGGCTTTGCCGGCGCGATGGTCGCCGGTTTGGTCTGCATCTATATGGTGCTGCTGCTGCTGTTCAAGCACCCACTGATGCCGGTGACCATCCTCGCCGCTGTGCCGCTCTCTGCCGGTGGGGCCTTCGGCGCATTGCTGATTACCCAAAACATGCTGTCGCTGCCGGCCCTGATCGGCCTGTTGCTGCTGATCGGCATCGCCACCAAGAACTCGATTTTGTTGGTGGATTACGCGGTGATGGCCGAGGACGAGCACGGCATGAGCCAGCACGATGCGCTGATCGATGCCTGCCGCAAGCGCGCCCGCCCGGTGATCATGACCACCATCGCGATGGGCGCGGGCATGATGCCGCTGGCACTGGGCCTCTCCGGCGATTCATCCTTCCGCGCGCCGATGGCCTGGGCGGTGATCGGCGGCCTGATCACCTCGACCCTGCTCAGCCTGATCGTGATCCCGGCCACCTACACGGTGATGGATGACCTTGGCCGCTGGGTGCGCGGCAGGTTTGGGCGTGGTGGCAAACCGAGCGACGCTGCCGAGCACACGAAACCGGTTTGATCCGCTCGCCGTCTTCGCATGGCGGCTGCACCCGGGAGACAGCCCGGATCGGATATTGCAGGTTCCAGCACGCAGGGTTTGCAACATCCGCCTCACGGCACCCTAACAGCGAGGCTCGCAGAGTTGAGGGGCAGTTGAGCCATGTTGCACCCAACCCGGAGGGCTGTCATGTCCAGACTCGATGCCGACAATCGCCTGCAATCATTTCGAACCCACGGTGTGATCCATAGAATCCAGGTTACGGGTTCGCGTGAGAGATCATTCGACTACTATTTCGAACTCTTCCAGAAAACCATACATCTATTCAGCCCGGATCTGGAATGGGGCGGGTGGGGTGACGGGGGGGATTTTTACGTTGCGCCGCCACCGCCGACAATGGCAGAAATGCGGCACATCATTCAACAAGACTCACTTTTCTGGGAGTTGGCACCCAACATTCGAGCGCTCATACTTCAAAACGACAAGCTCACAGCGGCGTTTCATGATCTTCTTGTTTCCGGGATTCCGATCAAGGGTTCTGACAGACCAACGAGCTATTTCGATGGCGGCACCCTGTGGCTTGGCAATGGCATTCTGGGCTCGACGGATGCCAGCAATTTTGCCATTCAATCCTTCATCCATGAGCTCGGCCATTTCATTTTTGGTGTTCCACTGAGCCCTACTTTTCCAAATCCAGACGACTATGCCAGGGCCAGAGCCCAAGCCGAGGTCAATGCCGACTATTTTTTGGTGACGGTTGCAAAGGAGCTTGGGATTTCGCATGAGTTTTCCAAGATGCCGTCCGAGTACAACGACAGGATCGGCAACACCGGCCTGTCTGCCAGTGATTACCAAACCGCCGCGCATATACAAATCACCCGTTCACCAGGCTTGGGTGCGGACAATCCGGGTGATCTGAACAGGGATGGGGTGGCAAATAACTGGGATCTGTATCTCTCGCACTACCGCGGGCCCGACGGCGGCAGCTACAGTGATTGGAGGGCCAAGCAGGACGCGGAGGGTGGTGATGTGCCCGAAGAGCTTCCCAACCCATGACCGGCACCATTACCCAGCCTTTACGGCCTGGATTCCGACCCATGAAAATGACCTCACTGATTGCCGTTGTCCTGCTGTTGGGAGGGTGCGCCAGCATTCCGCCTGCCCCCGCCGACCCATGGTCATTCGATGCTTTCGGTCATGCGATTCATACCGCCATCCTCGGCAAGCAGGAGACCATCGTGTATGGCGGCAAGCGGTTCTACAAAGGCAGTGATTACGCGATCCGTGAAGCGAAAGTGCAGTCGGGCATTTACATCCAGTACGACTTTCATGAAACCCCCTGCATTTCGCCGGACAAGGTTCGCGCCACTTTCGAGAAGCTGGGTTATGTCACCGCAGCCAAAGGTCTCCCCAGCGATCACGGCGACCCCCGCGGACAAGATGCATTTAGTCTTTCCATCGGAGATGAAACGGTCTCAATCAGTGTTGGCTACCCGCAAGCCATGAACTATCAATGCATGACTTTCATGTCGATTTCGCCTTTCAGAAAGTCTCGTCCGCGCATTCACCCATCGCCTGCGCCATGAGTTCATTCAGGTATGGCTGGAACCGGAAGCTAATACTTGTGAGTGCCACGGGCTGGATTGTCGGCACCATTACCCAGCTTTCGTGGCCTGGATTCCGACCCATGAAAATGACCTCACTGATTGCCGTTGTCCTGCTGTTGGGAGGGTGCGCCAGCATTCCGCCTGCCCCCGCCGACCCATGGTCATTCGATGCTTTCGGTCATGCGATTCATACCGCCATCCTCGGCAAGCAGGAGACCATCGTGTATGGCGGCAAGCGGTTCTACAAAGGCAGTGATTACGCGATCCGTGAAGCGAAAGTGCAGTCGGGCATTTACATCCAGTACGACTTTCATGAAACCCCCTGCATTTCGCCGGACAAGGTTCGCGCCACTTTCGAGAAGCTGGGTTATGCCATCACAGCCAAGGGATATCCCACTGACCATGGCGTCCCGGAGGATTACGATGTGTTCCAACTTCAGATTGGCGATGGAACCGTCACATTGAACGTCAGCTATCCACTGTCCACAAACCATCAATGCATGACCTTCATGTCGATTTCGCCTCTGAGGAAATCTCGCCTGCGCGTACACCCATCGCCTGTGCCATGAGTTGATGCAGGTACGGCTGGGTTTGAAAGCGGACATTCGTGCGTGCCGCATATTGCTGCCACTTGGCCTGTGTCATGCAGCGGGTCTGTGCCTTGCCCGCATCGGTACCGTAGTCAGCGATGGGCTGGAGGCCGCCGTAGCCATCGGCAACCCCTGAATAATTCAGAAATTACTAAAGGTCTTCCATGCGCTGCCGTCAATGACGGAGCCGCCCATATACGGCAGAAAACGGCTGCATCGCTGATGATGCGCTGCGTCGGCCGGGCGTTTTCGTGTTGCCGATAGTAGGGCTTGGAGCTGCCGTGCCTCAATCCAATGACATTGCCGCCGAGGTGCGCCGCAGCCTGCACAGTAAGTGGTCGCTGATCCCTGCCGCGTTGCGGGCGGAGTGGGATCGCCACCAGATGCGCGAAAATCGTCGTGGCCTGATCGCGCTGACCCTGATCTCGCTGGCCAGCTATTTGTTGTTTGCCCTTGCCGATGGCGCGATGTACCCGAGCATCGGGCCGCTGTCGTGGAAGGTGCGCATCAGCTTTGCGCTGGTCTGTCTACCGTTGATCGTGTGGCTGTTCACCCGCATTCGCCAGATCAGGGTCTGGGATCTGGTCTTGCTGGTGATGCTGGTCAGCGGTGCCGCGCTTTCCTTCATCCCGATCATGAGCCATGACGGGCCGATTTCATCCGGCTACATCACCGCATCCACTGCCTATATCGCGGTGATTTCGCTCGCCGTCATGACTCGATTCCTGTGGATGGTGTTCGGCATCGGCATGATCAGCGTGATGGTGTTTTTCTTTATGCGTGAGCTGCACGAAAGCCGCGATCAGGCGTTGATCGAATACTTTGCCGCCTTTCTGCCGATCCATTTGTTCTTGCTGTATACCGGCGGGATCAGGCTGCGTACGGCGAGGCGCAATTTTCTGCATCGCCAGCTTGCGCTCTTGGAATATGACGCGCTCAACGATGCCAATCGCGTCTTGCAGAATCAGGCCGATACCGATCCGCTGACCGGCGTGGGCAATCGCCGTGCGTTTGACAAGATCATGGCCGGTTTTGCCGATGCGCCGGCTGGCCGTGATTACGCGCTGCTGCTGATCGACATCGATTATTTCAAGCAATACAACGACCATTATGGCCATCAGGCGGGCGATGCCTGCCTGCAAGCGATTACCGACATCGTGCAGAAGCGTTTGCGCGAGGAAGGATCGATGTTGTTCCGCATCGGCGGCGAGGAATTTGTCGCGATTGTCGAGGGCGTGCCGGTGGCGGCGATGCAGGCGTTGGTCGATCGCCTGGTGCAGGCAGTCGAGGCCAAATCGATTGCCCACGAAAACCGGGCCAGCTTGCCGAAGCTGGTCACGATCAGTGTCGGTGCCAGCATCTGTACAGCCGGCCAGATGATCGACCCGCACGCTTGGTTCAAGCAAACCGACGACGCGCTCTATCAGGCCAAGCTGGGCGGGCGCAATCGCGGCCACGTTCACCATGCATTGCCGGCAAACGCGGCCTGATGCCACGCTCTCAACTGCGCATCCCCGTACCGCGCCTGAGCAACCACAGGCCAAAGCCCGCCAGCAGCACGACAAACACGCCCATCAACAAAAACGCCTGCCAGACCGGCACATCGCTTTGGCCCAGCAGGCCGTAGCGGAATGCATTGACCATGTAGAACACCGGGTTGAAGTGGGTCGCGGTTTCCGCCCACGCGGGCAGCAGTTTCACCGAATAGAACACCCCGCCCAGATAGGTCAGCGGGGTGAGGATGAAGGTCGGGACGATGGTGATGTCATCGAACTTCTTGGCGTATACCGCGTTGACGAAGCCGGCCAGCGAGAAAATGACCGCGCCAAGCAGGACTGATCCAAAGGTGATCAACGGGTGCGGCACGCGCACCGGGGTGAACAGCATGGCGATCACCATCACGATCGCGCCAACCATCAAGCCGCGCAGCACCGCGCCGGTGACATAGCCGGTCAGGATCACCCAGTTCGGCATCGGGCTGACCATCAGTTCTTCGATATGTCGGCCAAATTTCGCCCCAAAAAAGCTGGAGCTGATATTGCCGTAGCTGTTCTGGATGATGCTCATCATCACCAGCCCCGGCACGATGAAGGCCATGTAATCGACCCCATCCATCTGCCCGACCCGCGAGCCGATCAGGCCGCCGAATATCATGAAATACAGGGTCATGGTGATGGCCGGCGGCACCAGCGTCTGTGGCCAGATGCGCAGGATGCGGCTGACTTCGCGGCGCACGATGGTGGCCAGCGCGGTGAGATTGGGGTGCGCGGAAATGCTCATGCGCGGCCCTCCGGCTGGCCGGCATCGCTGGGCGCGGCGATCATTCGCACAAACAATTCTTCCAGCCTGTTTGATTTGGTGCGCATCGAGCGCACGCGGATGCCGGCGGCGTCAAAAACATCAAACACGCGGTTCAACTCCATCGCGCGCGGCATATCGAGATCAAGCGTGTGGGCATCGGTGGCGATCAGGGTCGCGCCTTCGATCAGTGGCAACACGGCCGGCAAATCGCCTTCGATATCAAACAAAAAGCCCTCGACATCCAACCGCGCCAGCATCGCCTTCATCGGCCCTTCGGCCACGATCCGGCCGTGGTTGATGATGGCCAGCGTGCGGCACAGCGCCTCGGCTTCTTCCAGATAATGCGTGGTCAAAATGATGGTGGTGCCTTGATCGTTGATCCGTTTGAGCGTGGTCCACATGCCACGACGGATCTCGATATCCACGCCGGCGGTGGGCTCATCCAGAATCAACAGGCGCGGCTCGGTCATCATCGCCCGGGCGATCATCAAACGCCGCTTCATGCCGCCGGAGAGGGTGCGGCTCATCACGTGCGCCTTGTCCCACAGCTGGGCCTCGCGCAGCACCTGCTCGGCGCGCTGCAATGCCTGCGCACGCGCGATGCCGTAAAAACCAGCGTAATTCACGCAGATTTCGATGGGCTTCTCGAACATGTTGAAGTTGATTTCCTGCGGCACCAGCCCGATCTGGCGCATCGCCGCACTGCGATCGATATCGATATCGATGCCGTTGACCCGCACCGTGCCGGAACTTTTGTTGACCAGCGAGCTAACGATGCCGATCAGGGTCGATTTGCCGGCGCCGTTAGGCCCAAGCAAGGCGTGGAAATCGCCGGGGACGACATCAAAGGACACGCCTTTGAGCGCCTCGGTGCCGTTGTCATAGGTTTTCTTCAGGTCGCGCACGGCAAGTGCGGCGGGCCGGGATTCAGCATTCATGGAGGGGCCAGAGACGCGAAACCGCTAGTATAAGAGCCTGTTCACCCTGCCTCAGTGCGTTGCCTGAAACGCTGCGTACCATCCGATGTCCAAGTTCTTTCCGATCCGCCTGACCGCACGCCGCATGGCCGCCCCCACGGTGCTGCATCTGACCTTTGTCCGTGATGACGGCGAGGCGCTCGATTACACCCCGGGCCAGTTCATCCAGATCCATTTCCCGCTCGCCGATGGCAGCACCGCGCGGCGCAGTTATTCGTGCGCCACCCGCCACGATCACCATATCGAGGCCGGCGAGCCGGTCGAGTTCATCGCCAGCTGCGTACCCGGCGGCGCGGCCACCGCGTTGTTCCAGGGGATGCAGATCGGCGACAGCCTGCAGGCCAGCGGGCCGCTGGGCCTGTTCACCCTGAAGCCGGACGATGCCAATGCGCGCTATCTGTTGATCGCCACCGGCACCGGCATCGCCAGTTATCGCTCGATGCTGCCGGATATCGAACACATGCTGGCGGCACGGGATGTCGAGCTGGTGGTGCTGCATGGCGTGCGCACGCCGGATGATGCGCTGTTTGCCGATGAATTTGCCGATTTTGCCCGCCGTCATGGCGGCCGTTTTCGTTATCTGCCCTGTTTCTCGCGCGAAATGCCCGATGGCGATTGGCCGCCTGCCGCCAGTGCCGAGATCCGCCACGGCTATGTGCAAAACTTTCTTGATGGATTGGCCCCAGACCCGGCGCACGATATCGCCTACATGTGCGGCAACCCGAACATGGTCGATGCCTGCGTCGAGGCGCTGAAGGGCTTTGGTTTGCCGATGAAACATATCCGCCGCGAGAAATACGTCAGCCTGAAATGAGCGAAAGCACCGCCCTTTACCCGCACAGGCAAAGCAATCACCAGCAGGCAGGGAAGCCCGCACTCAGCCAAACACGACAAGGGCTGCTGTTTTTTGGTTACCTGCTGACGGGTGGGGTGATCGGTACGCTGGTGGCGGTGACAGGCACGGGTTGGCTGGATGCATGGCTGCCCAACGGCAGCGGTGGGTGGTTCATCGCTGCCGCGCTGCTCAGCCTGTGGCCGCAGGTCCTGCTGCACGAGATCGGCCATCTGCTGGCCGGGCGCCTGATCGGGATGCGGCTGATGGTGGCTGGCGTTGGCCCGTGGCGGCTGCAAAAACGTGGGTCGCGTTGGCGGGTGTTCCGGGTGGCCGGGATCAAGGGTCTGGGTGGGTTTGCCGCGATGGCGCCGCTCGGCGATAAACCACTCAATCTGGCCGCCACCGTGTTGTATGGCCTGGGCGGGATCGGCATCAATCTGCTGACTGCCATCCTGTGTCTGGGCTGGATTGTCTGGCTGGCCCCGGGGCCGCTTGTGCATGGCCTGCTGGCCGGGGTCGCCTTCATCGCCCTGCTGTATGCCGTGCTCAACGTACTGCCGATCAACATGGCCGGCTGGCAATCCGATGGCAAGCTGGTGCTGGGCCTGTTGCGCGGTGATGCCGATGCGCGTGCCTATGTCGATCTGCAGCGCTACAGCGGCATGTCGATGGCCGGGATCAGGCCGCGTGA
>JAUNTK010000146.1 GCA_030538735.1 Pseudomonadota bacterium | reverse complement strand
CCTTCGGCATGCCCAAGGTGCCAATCAGTTCTTGCTCGGCCGTGAACGGCGGGGTCAGGTTGAACTCGAGCATGTGCGACCAGGACAGCTTGGTGCTGAAGCGGCCCATGGTGTCGGTCTCGATGCGGTAGCTGGCTTCGAAGTCGATACCGCGCACAGTGCGCTGCGCACCATTGTCGATCGGCAGCAGGATTTGCATCGGCACGCCCGGCAGCAGGGTGGTGCCGTCCGGGGCAGTGATCTGGCCGGAACGGGTTACGCCGTAGCCCGGGCGGCCCTGATCACCGTACTGGAACGCCATGGCGCGCGGCAGGGTGGTGATGATGTTGTCGATCTTGATGTCGTAGTAATCAACCGCGAACGACAGTGCAGCGGTCGGGCTCCACACGATGCCCACGCCCCAGTTCTCGGATTCTTCCGGCTTCAGGTTCGGGTTCGAGGTCACCAACCACTGGTACTGCATCTCGTAGTCGCACGGATCAACCGGGTACGGCTGGTACGCGGCGTTGTTGCTGGCGGTGCGGTAGGCGGTCAGCGCATCGCAAGCCAGCTTGTCGCCGCCCGGCAGGCCAGCGGAGGCCAGCGGCGGGCTGTTCAGGTTGCTGCTTGAAGCCGAGCGGTGCATGTCCATCAGGGTCGGGGCGCGGAAGCCCTTGCCCCACGAGCCGCGGAACAACAGCGAATCAGTCGGACGGAATTCAAACGAGGCACGCGGCGAGAACTTGCTGCCCACGTCGTTGTAATCATCGTAACGGCCAGCAACGGTGAAGTTCAGGCTGTCGAGGATCGGGAACAGGGCTTCAAAGTAAGCGGCGCTGTACTTGCGCTCACCATTGCCGCCGGCGCCGGCCGAGCCAAACACGTTGCCTGCGGCACTCTGTGCATCGTAGGCCTGGACCAGACGGTCTTCGCGGTGTTCAAAACCAGCCACGAAGCCGACCGGACGGCCGCCGATCGAGAACAGGTCAAACGCGATGTTGCCGTCGATACCCTTGCTGGTCAGATCCGATTCAACAAACACGGTGTGACCAACGCTCGGCGCAGCAGACACGACACTCGGGTGGGTGGGGTCGAACGGGTTGTAGTTGCCGCTGTCGATGGCTGCCTGCAACGCACTGCCCAGACCGTAGTTGTAGTTCACGCTGGCTTGCGAAACGCGACCATGGGACAGACCAACCTCCCAGTCCGCGCCGCCGAACCAGCCAACGCTGCCGCGCAGGCCAAAGTTGTAATCACGCATGGTGTCCTTGCGCACGGCATCACGGGTGCCCAGTGGGGTGAAGCGGTAGTACAGCGTACCGTCCATGCCAAATGGGTTGAACGGGTTGTCGGCGGCAATGGTCGGGTAGGTATCGACCGGTGCCGAGGCGTACACGCCCAGGCTGGAGGTGCGCGAGGACAGGCCGCGGAAGAAGAACGAGGTGTTCTCGGTGATGTCGTAGCTGGCGTTGACCAGCAACGAGTCACGGGTCAGCGAGGATTCATTGGCCGAGGTCGCGCCGTGGTCGAAACCGCAGCTGTTGGGGCCGGTACGTACGCTGTTGGCAAACTGGTCGCAGTTGGCAACACCCACCAGACCAGTGGCCGGGTTGAAGAAGTTGGCCGAGGAATTGAATACGCTCACGCCCCACGGCATGCCGGCGCCAGTGACGATGCCCTTGATGTCACGGTTGTACATCATTTCGCGCTCTTGATGATCCAGCACGAAGGTCACGTTGCCGCGGTCGGAGCTGATGCCGCCGGAGATGCTGGCGGTATTGCCGTTCGGGCCCACCTTCGGCATTTCGTAGCCGGCGCTGAAGTTCAGGCCTTGGTAATCCTTGCGCAGGATGACGTTGACCACGCCGCCGATGGCGTCGGAGCCATACACCGCGCCAGCGCCTTCGCGCAGGATTTCGATGCGCTCAACCGCAGCGGTCGGGATCAGGTTGATGTTGGCAGCAGCACCGGCCAGTGCCGGCGAGGTGGTCATGCGGCGGCCATCCAGCAGCACCAAGGTGTATGCGGAGCCCAAGCCGCGCAGACTGATGGTGGCTTGCGAGCCGGTGGCCGAGCCAGAGGATTCACGGGCCGAACCGAAGGAGTTGTACACGTTGTTGCGCAGGTAATCGGCAACCGATATTTCCCCGGCGGCTTCAAGTTCGACGCGGCTGATGACGGTGACCGGATTTGGCCCCTCGACTTCGGCGCGCTTGATGCGCGAACCGGTCACCTCAACGCGATCCAGGCTTTGCGGCTGGTCCGAACTCTGGGCAAGGGCGATGCCGGGGGCGGCGACGCCGACGGCGAGGGCAACGATGATCGCGTCGCGGAGTTTGTGGGTTTTGAAGCTCATATCTCTATTGTCTCCAAGAGGGGCTTGATGACTGCCATTGGCAAAGTCTCTGAGTTGAGCACACATGAAATCAGGCAGGCCTGACTCGTATGGCTGCCATGGATAGTAGCCATTAACAGAGAAGAATTAAAGTCTCATTAAATGAATAGGGGGCTGAGGGTGCCCCAGAGAAGGAGTGATCCAGTAAGCGACTGATTTCGTTGCCCATTCGTCAATGAACGAAGCCTGAACATCCCGCTGAATGTTCGATTTTAGTTAAGCGTGCGGTATTCCCGGCCTCCAATCCGCCTGTCATTGGCTTGGTTCGAGACGGTTGTTGCAGTCGAAATGCGGATCAACCGCACTCGCATCCGTGGCGCGCGTGGCAGGGGGGATTTACGATCCGGCGCGCGCGGATGCGTCTTCGTCTCGGCTGCAGAGTCAAGCTCGAACTGCGCGCCATGGAAGCGCGTCAGCCTTGATCGCCGTATTCAAGTAACGAGATGCCTGATGCGAGAGCCCGCGTTGTGGCGATACTGAACGTATCGGATTTGGGGCAGCAGCTTACAAATCCTGCTGGTAGCGCACGTAAGGCACGGTGCCTTCGTCTTCGCCTTTGCCTTGCGGGGCAAAGGGGTTGCGGCCGCGGGTGACGACGTTTTCCGCGCCCACGCTCAGGTTGCCGCTCCATGGTGTGCGCCAGGTCAGGCCGACGCCGAAGCCTTCCCATTTGCCGGGCTGGCCGGCCACTTCAACCACGCGGCCGAATACGCTGGCGCGGAAGTTGCCGACGCCAGCACCTAGGCTTAGGCCAAGGCTGTTCCATTCCGATGTGGCCAGCGGCAGTTCGGCCGAGCTCATCAGGCGCGCCTTGGCCGTGGTGCCGGCAATCGACACCACGCCGCTGCGGCCGATGTTGTATTCGGCAAACAGGGCAAGATCGGTTTGGTCGCTGGCCGCGCGCGGGCCAAGCACCATCCACGCTGGCGAGGTGTTTTGGCTGCGGCCAACCGCCACGCCAACGCGGGCATTGCGGTTGCCAAAGCTGGCGGCGGATGCCGGGCCGATTGCGCCCAGTGCGCAGCTATCGGATAGGCGATCCATCCGGCTCGGGATGCCGCCCTTGCCATCGCACAGCAGGGCCAGCGATTGGCCGGAGGACAAGCCGAAGGCCGATTCCAGCGATTTGCTGCCAAAGCGCCAGCGTGCGGTATTGGCCGGTCGGCCGGTCGGCTCTAGCGCGATGGCGCCTTCGACCTTGCCACTCTGGCTGTTGACGATCGGCAACACAGTGACATCGCTTTTCACCTGCGCAGCCAAAGGCGACGCCGCCAGTGCGGCGGTCAGACCCAGAGTCAGCAGTGACAGGTGGTGATGTTTCATGTCGAAAGTTTGGACTTTGCCCCTGGCTGGAAGTTCCCCATTCCAGTGGATTTGACGATACTCCGTTCAATCCGCTTTAACAACAACTTTACATCAAGATCGATGACTGGCAGGTGAGTTGCCAGGGCGAGATCATGATCCCTGAATTTCAGGCGCGCGGCGGATGAAGTGAAGAGAAGCCCATCCCGAGCGACACGGGCGCTTGCCCAGATAGGGCCACTCCCATGCAGTGCCGAACGCAGCTTTGGGGAAGTTCTGAACACCCGTCATTGCGGCGACATCCGGAATCCATTGGCTTGCAGACGATTGAAAAGCACAGTGGGCCCCGGCATTCGCCGGGGAGACGATCAACTCAGGCTTACTGCAAACGCGCCGGTGGCGGGCTGTTGGCACCGGGGCTGGCGAACAGGGCATCGACCTCGTCGCTACTGAAATGATAGCGCTGGCCGCAGAATTCACAGCGCACTTCAGCCACGCCATCGTGGCCAGCGGCGACGGCGGCATGGGCTTCTTCGATGCCCAGTGTGCGCAGTACCTCCTCAACCCGGCCGCGCGAGCACGAGCAGCCAAAGGCCAGCGGCTTTTCGCTTAACCACTGCAAGCCTTCTTGATGGAACAGGCGGTGCAGCAGGGTATCGGCATCGGTGTTTTGCAGCTCGTCGGGGCCGAGGGTGGCGAACAGTTTTTCGATGCGGTTCCAGCCATCGTCATCGGCCTCGCTGGCGGGCAGCTTTTGTAGCAACAAGCCGCTGGCGTGACCGCCGTCGGCGGCCAGCAAGAGGCGGGTGGGTAGCTGCTCGGATTGGTCGAAGTAATGCTGCAAGCCTTCGGCCAGCGTCGGCGCATCCAGCGGCACCAAGCCTTGATAGCGCATCGGCTCGCCGCTGGGGGTGGGGTTTTCGATGGTGATCGCCAGCACCGCGCCCTCGCCGGATTGGCTGAGGTCGCGGGCGGCGGCATTGGCGGCTTCGGTATCGGTCTCGTCATCAAGCCGTATCAAACCGCGCACGGTGCCAGCGGCGGTGCATTCGGCAAACAGGCTGCGCAGCGCGCTATTGGGGGCGCGTAATTGCAGCGATAGGCGGCCATCCACCTTGATATGCGCGGTCAACAGCGCGCTGGCGGCAACGGCTTGGCCAAGCACATCGCGCGCGCCGGCCGGGTTCTCGCTCTTGGCGATGATCTCGCGCCAAGCGCCATCCAGACGGACATGGGCACCGCGCACGCCGGCATCGGGGAGCAGAAAAACGCCGAGCTGGCCGGCGGGCTGGGGGTTGGCTTCGGTCATGGGATTCTCGGATTGGGGGTGCCGGGCGCTTTTGGGCGAATGTTTTGCCGATAATGCGCCTTTGGA
>JAUNTK010000145.1 GCA_030538735.1 Pseudomonadota bacterium | reverse complement strand
AACCCGGGCAGGCGGTGGTCGATGCTTCCTCCGGCAGCACCGCGATATCCGAAGCGTGGTTCGCCCGCCTGCTTGGCCTGCAATTCACCGCGGTCGTGCCTGCCAATACCGCGCCCGGAAAAATCGAGGCGATCCGCGCACTTGGCGGGCAGTGCGATCTGACTGCAGCCGGCCAATGCACGCAGACGCGCGCCCGCGAAATCGCCGCCGATGGTGCCTGTTTTCTTGACCAATTTGGTCTGGCCGAACGCGCCACCGATTGGCGCGGCAACAACAACATCGCCGAATCGATCCTTGGCCAGTTGGCGATGGAGCCACACCCGCATCCAAGCTGGATCGTGTGCGGCGTTGGCACTGGCGGCACCTCGGCCACCATCGGCCGCTATCTGCGCTATCGCGGCCTGCCCAGCCAACTTTGCGTGGCCGAGCCAGAAGGCATGGTATATGCGGCCGCGTGGCAAAAGCGTGACCGCGATGCGCATGTCGATTGCCTGAGCCTGATCGAAGGCATCGGCCGGCAGAAGGTCGAGCCGAGCTTCCAGTTTGGCGTGGTTGATGAGGTGATCGAAGTGCAGGATGTGGCCTCGATCGCGGCGATGCTATTGCTGGAGGACTTGCTCGGCTTCCGCTATGGCGGCTCGTCGGGCACCAACTTGGTTGCCTGTTTGCAACTTGCCGCACGCATGAAACAAGCGGGCGAAACCGGCAGCATCGTGACGCTCCTGTGTGATCGCGGCGCGCGTTATCGCGCAACTTTGTACGACGACGCATGGCGCGCAGAAAAAAATATCGAACCCGATGCTTGGTGCACTGCATTGAAAAACACCTTGAAAACAGGGGTTTTTGCTACGCCATAAAATTTTCATCCGTGTGCCGAAGCATTCGACGCCATCACATCAACAGCAACGCGACATGCCTGCGGTTATGGTGGCAACACCGACCACAGGAGGATGTCCATGCCGACTACGTTCACCAAGGCACAAGCCAGCAAGCTGCTCACCGTTGCGGAAATGAAGCTGTTCGAGGAAAGCCGCATCAATATGCTGCGCAAATTTTCGGCCAGCCAACTTGATCGCCGGGTTGAGCGCAGCCGCGCCCTGCGCGATAAATCGCGTGACCAACTGCAGCGCCAGCGCATTGCCCAGCGTGACAAGACCGGCAGCAAGCGTGGTGCCTCGGGCGAGGCCAACCAACAACGCAGCAAGGACAAGGCCGCGCTGCTGGCCGACATCCTCAAGCGTTTTGAAGGCCAGCTGAAGATCGCCCGCAAGAACGAAAAAGCCGGCGTGGTGCCGAAGGCCGCACCGGAACGCCGCGCTACCCGCAAGGCGGCGATCTCCAAGGCGACCGCGCCGGGCAAGGATTTCACCGCCTCGCGCATGCGGGCCAAAAACCGCATCGATGAAGAAGCCGGCAGCGCAATGAAGGCACGCACCACCGCCAAGAAGGCCACGGCCAAGCCAGCCAAGCCGGCGGCCGCAGGCAAAAAAACCGCCAGCAAGACCGTGGCGAAAAAAGCCGCCGCAAGCAATGCCGCCAAACCAGCCGCCCGCAAGGCACCGGCAAAGAAGGCGGCTGCAGCCAAACCGGCGACAAAAAAAGTGGCTGCGAGCCGCCCGGCCAATACCCCGGCCGGTGGCAAAACCAGCGGCAAGCGCACCGCCAGTGCCAAGGCATTGAGTGATGCCGGTCAAGGTGCGGTACACGGCGGTTTCGCCAACGCGCGTGCGCACAACACCGCCCAGCAGCGCAAGTTGCAGGAAGCACGAAGCACCCCGATCCAGGCACATCTGAGCTCACGTGGGCGGCGCAATCAGGCCAAACGCGATGGCCGTGGTTGATCGCGGCTTGATCTGATCGTTGCACCCGACAGGCGCCCACCGGCGCCTGTTTTCATTGCAGCTTGTGAGCCGCCCGATGGGCCAACAAGGCGGTGAGCTGATCCGCCGGCATCGGCCGATGGAACAGAAAGCCTTGCAGATCGTGGCAGCCTTCTTCACGCAGGATGCGTGCCTGCTCCTCGGTTTCCACGCCCTCTGCCACCACCCGGTAATCCAGGGCCAATGCCATCGCCACGATGGCGCGCACCAGATGCCGCGTGCCGCCGGATTTCTCCAGCATGTTGACGAATGATCGATCGATCTTGAGCGTATCCAGCGCGAAATTCTGCAGATAGCTAAGCCCCGAATAGCCGGTGCCAAAATCATCAATTGCCACCCGGATGCCGATCGACTTCAATTGCTCGATCCAGTCATGGGTCACCCGGCTGTTGCGCAGCATTTCGCTTTCGAGCAACTCCACCTCAAGATGGCGCGGATCAAACCCGGATTCACCCAGTGCCGCCGTCAACGAATCGTGCATGATGCCGGGGTCGAATCGCGCCAATGACAGATTGACAGCCACGGTCAGTTGATCCCAGCCCATGTCGGCCCAGATCGCGCCTTGCCGGCACGCTTCGCGCAGCACCCAGGCATCGATGTCACGAATCAATCCGGTTTCTTCCGCGAGCGGGATGAACTCCGCCGGCGAGATCGACATGCCATTGCTCAACTGCCAGCGCACCAAGGCCTCAACCCCGGTCATCCGGCCACTTGCCGCATCAACCTTGGGTTGGTAATGCAACGCCAATGCACCGTTGCTGACCGCATGACGCAGCTCTCGCTCAAGGCTCAGGCGGCGGTGCGCCTGCTGGCTCATGTCGCGGGTAAACAGGCGGTAACAACCACGGCCGCTGTTCTTGGCGTGGTACATCGCGGTATCGGCCTGCTTCATCAAATCGCGCACATCATCGCCATCCTCAGGGTAGAGGCTGATGCCGATGCTGGCGCCGATATGCAATTCATGGTCATCGACCTGAAACGGCGCGGCCAGTGCCTGCAGGATTTTCTGCGCCTCGCGTGTGGCATCGGCGGCATTGGCAATCCCCTCCAATACCACCACGAATTCATCACCGCCTTGGCGGCTGACGGTGTCATCGGCATTGACCGCCGTTTGCAGACGGCGCGCCACCAGTTGCAGCAATTGATCGCCCACCGGATGGCCCAGCGAATCGTTGATGTGCTTGAAGCGATCCAGATCGATGAACAACAGGCCGATACTGTTGCCGCTGTGTTGCGCACGGCTCATCGCCTGCACCAGCCGGTCTTGCAACAGGATGCGATTGGGCAAATCGGTCAAATGGTCGTGGCGTGCCAGATGCGTCATCCGTAACGCCATCGCGCGCGCTTCGCTGACATCACGAAACACGATGACGCCGCCCACGACCCGTTTTTGATCGTCGTGGATCGGCGCGGCGCTGTGCTCAAGCGCCAAGCGACGCCCATCGGGCCGGATCAGCATGGTATCGAGCGAACCGCCCAGCTCGCGGTCCTCACCCATCGCCCGCGCCAACGGGTTCAATTTGCGCTCGGTATCGCCTGCCACCAGCGACAGGATTTCATCGACATGGCGGCCCAAGGCGTGGCCAATCGGCCACTCGGTCATCGCCTCGGCGATTGGATTGAGATAGGTGACCTGCCCCTCGACATCCACCACCAACACCGCATCGCCGATTGAGCGCAGGGTGACTTCGGCGCGTTCCTTCTCCTCATGCAGCGAGGCTTCCATGCGCTTGCGCTCGCTGATATCGCTGGCAAACACGAACACGCCCTCGACGCCGTTGCTGCCCACATCCGGGATGATGCTGACATCGACGATGCGCCCTTCGGCGGCCACGCCTTCGTAGCGTTGCGATTCACCCGCCATCGCCGCATCCAGCACCTTGCGATGCAGGCCGCCGACCGATGATGACATCACGCCGATGCCCGGCAACTGGCCACCGGCTTGCCCGCCGCGCCCGCCCGTCCACTCGCTGTAGCGTTGGTTGGCGTAACGGATGGTGCCATCCTCGTCGATGTAGCAGATGATCGCCGGCATGTGATCCATGATGATGCGCATGTCATGGCTGCTGCGCCGCGCCTTCTCGCTCATCCGGCCGGCCAATCGCTCGGCGCGCAGGCGCATGTGCAGCAAAACCGCCACCAATGTCGCCAACAGCACCGCCAGCAACCAGCCCGCGCCCAACAACAGGTCAACATGGGCCACGCGCGGGGTCAGCGCATAGACCGGCAACGAGCTCAACTGCAATGTCCACGTGCGGCCATCGATCTTGAGCTGCTTGGTGCTGGCGAAGGCCGCCTGCGTGGGCTCTTCCGACGTATTGGCATACAACAAGTGGCCGGGATCGGCCCGTTCGCCGTCATAGATGCGGATGCGGATATCGCCGACATGGTTGAAGATCGTTGGCATCAGATCGTTGATGCGGATCGCGGCATTGACGAAGCCTTTGAGCGTTTGCCGCCGCTCGGCAACGGTAACCGGGTGGCGGCCGCCTGCGTACACCGGCACATACATCAGCACGGCCTCACGGGCGCTGGCCGGGTCATCCACGACCAGATACACCCGTTCCGACAATGCCGGCTTGCCGCTGTCACGGGCACGATCCATCGCCGTGCGCCGATGTTCTTCGGTATACATGTCGTAGCCGATGGCGCGTCGGGTTTCCGCGGTCAGCGGTTCAATGTAGAGGGTGACCGCCTGGCCCGCATGACCTGGATTCTCTGCGACGGGGCGTATCGTAAAATCGGCAAAGCCGTCTTGCCGTGCTGCGTCGATGAACGTGGCGCGATCATCCGCTTCAAGCCACGGAGACCAAGCGATGCCCAGCAGGCCCGGATAATTCTCGGCCAAATCCAGACCGGCGACATACAGCCGCCATTCGTCGCGGCTGATTGTTTTGCTGGCATCAAACAGCCCGCGCCCACCCAGCAGCAATTGCCGGTAGGTGGTCATATGCGTTTCCAGAATCTGCACGATATCGTTGGCACCCGCCTCGAAATCCGCCTGCGCCGCTTTTTGCAGGCGTGCGCGATCGGCATGCCAGATCCAGGTCGAAAGCAGGCCGACCAGCAGCAGCGTCAGGAGCGGCAAGGCCCACGACAGCGAGCGCCTGTTCAAAGGCATTTGCGTGTTGTGCTTCATGGCCGCGCTCGATCATCACTTCCGTCTTTCGTATCGGATGCTATCGGCGGCGTTGCCATTTGCTT
>JAUNTK010000008.1 GCA_030538735.1 Pseudomonadota bacterium | reverse complement strand
GGATCGAGCGCAAGCTGTACACGCGCTGGGCCACCTTCGGCCCGACCTTGCTGCGGTTTGTGCTGTTTGTGCTGTTTGGCTTCAAGGGTGTCGCCGCGTGGGCGCTGCAAATGGCGTGGATCCCGTTCTGGGCGGCCGGCGTGATCAATGGTTTGGGCCACTGGTGGGGCTATCGCAATTTCGAGACCAGCGATACCGCCACCAATCTGACCCCATGGGGGGTGTGGATCGGCGGCGAGGAACTGCACAACAACCATCACGCCTTCCCGTCATCGGCCAAGTTCGCGCTGCGCCGCTGGGAGTTCGACATCGGCTGGGTGGTGATCAAGGGCTTCGAGAAAATCGGCATGGCCAAGGTGCTGCGCGTAGCCCCCAGCCTGAACGTGCGCCCGAACATCCCGATGCCGGACATGGACACGATGAAGGCGCTCTTGGCGCATCGTTTTCAGGCGATGACCGATTTCCATCGCCGCGTGCTGAAACCGGCACTGCGCGAGGAGGCCGAAACCCGCAGCGCCGGCAAATTGCCGCGCCGCCTGCGCAAGGGCTTGGCCGATGATGGCCGCTGGCTGTCGCCGGAATCGCGCGCCCAGTTGCAAGCCTGGATCGAACGCTCGCCGCACGTGCAAGCCTTGATCGAGCACCGGCGCCGATTGACGGCCGTGCTGGAAACCCGCTCGGCCAACGCTGCTGAATCGCTGCAACGCCTACAGGACTGGTGCCATGAGGCCGAGGCCAGCGGCATTGCCTCGCTGCAGGCATTTGCCCAACGTCTGCGTGGTTATTCGCTGGCGCGGGCGTGATTTTGCAGCGCATCCGCCACGCAAGCTCGGTGCGCAGCCCGTCGCACACCGCCGCAGCACGCAGCACCGGGTTTGCCCGGCAACGTGCTGCGATCATCATCATTGCAAGCGTGTTCGCCCTGCCCGCGCTCGCCCAAGTGCAAGCGCCCAGCGATTACATGCAGCGCATGGATCGCGATGGCGATGGCCGGGTTTCGCTGGCCGAATACATCGAGTGGATGAGTTACGGCTTCGATGCGATGGACAAAAACGGCAACGGCATTCTGGAGCCGCACGAACAACCCGGCGGCCGCGGAAAACCGATTACCCGCAGCGAACATACCGCCACATTGACCGAACGCTTCCGCCGCCAAGACACCGACAAAGATGGCTATCTCTCGGCCAAGGAACTAGCCGCGCCACCGCGTTGAGGCCAATGAAAATCCGCTGCGCCGCGAACCACGCAGGCGACACTCCATCATCAAACAATCCCGAGCCCACAAAAAAACCGCCGGCCATCACGACCGGCGGTTTGATTTGGCATCCACGCGGTTTTAGTGCGCCGATGCTTTCGATGCGCCCAAGCCCGTCTCCGAGCGGATCTGCTGGGCTCTGAAGCCATCACGGTCTTGCTTGGCGCGTGCGCTCTTGTCGGTGATCGAGAAGAACCAGATACCGAAGAACGCGAGGGTCATCGAGAACAACGCCGGCGAGGTGTACGGGAACGGCGCACTGCCCTTGGCGTTGCCCAGGGTGGCTTCCCACACCGAAGGCGAAAGCACGGTCAGCACCACTGCCGAGATCAGGCCGAGGAAGCCGCCGATCACCGCGCCGCGGGTGGTCATGCCCTTCCACAGGATCGACAAGAACAACACCGGGAAGTTGGCCGATGCCGCCACCGCGAACGCCAGCGACACCATGAAGGCGATGTTCTGTTTCTCGAAGGCGATGCCCAGCAACACCGCGATCACGCCCAGGCACAGCACGGTGATGCGCGAGACTTTCAGCTCTTTGGCGGAATCGGCCTTGCCCTGTTTGAACACGGTGGCATAGAGATCATGCGAGACCGCCGAGGCACCGGAAAGCGTCAACCCGGCCACCACCGCAAGGATGGTCGCGAACGCCACCGCCGAGATGAAGCCGAAGAAGATATCGCCACCCACCGCATCGGCCACCAGCACCGCGGCCATATTGTTGGCGCCTTCGCCACCGTGGATCACGCCCTTCACCACATCGGCGAACTCGGGGTTGGTCAGCACCAAGGTGATTGCGCCGAAGCCGATGATGAAGATCAGCATGTAGAAATAGCCGATCCAGGTCGTCGCCCAGAACACCGATTTGCGCGCTTCCTTGGCATCTGGCACGGTGAAGAAGCGCATCAGGATATGCGGCAGGCCGGCGGTGCCAAACATCAGCGCCATGCCGAAGCTGATCGCCGAGATCGGGTCTTTAATAAAGCCGCCCGGCCCCATGATCGCCAGCCCCGACGTTCGCGCTTCCTCCGGTGATTGGCCGGCGTTGGAGGCAATCGCGGTTTTCACTTCTACCGCGTGCGAGAACAGACGCTCGAAGCTAAAGCCGTACTTCGACATGATCATGAAGGCCATGAAGGTCACGCCCGAAAGCAGCAACACGGCCTTGATGATCTGCACCCATGTGGTCGCGGTCATGCCGCCAAACAGCACATAAATCATCATCAAACAGCCGACGATCACCACCGCTACCCAGTAATCCAAGCCAAACAGCAGCTTGATCAGCGAGCCGGCACCGACCATCTGCGCGATGAGATAAAACGCCACCACCACCAGCGTGCCGGAGGCGGCAAACGCGCGCACCGGGGTTTGCTGGAAGCGATACGCGGCGACATCGGCGAAGGTGAATTTGCCCAGATTGCGCAGGCGCTCGGCTAGCAAGAAAGTGAGGATCGGCCAGCCGACCAAGAAGCCAATCGAGTAGATCAGGCCGTCGTAGCCTGATGCCATCACCGCCGCCGAAATACCGAGGAAAGAGGCCGCCGACATATAATCGCCGGCAATCGCCAGCCCATTTTGGAAGCCGGTGATGCCGCCCCCGGCGGTGTAAAAATCCGCCGCCGATTTGGTGCGGCCAGCAGCCCATTTGGTCACCCAGAGTGTCGCCACCACGAACACCGCGAACATCGAAATCGCCGTCCAGTTGGTTGGCTGCTTGGTGGTTTCGCCGACATCCGGCGCGGCCATCGCCACGCCACTCATCAGTAAAGCGACGGCGGCAAATGCCAGCATCGGCATCATCTTGTTGGGTTTCATTGTGCGGCCTCCTTGAGGATTTCCGCGGTCAGGCGGTCGTATTCGTTGTTGGCGCGCCAGACGTAGAGGCCAGTCAGCACGATGGTGAAGACGATCACCCCGGTGGCAATCGGGATGCCGATGGTGGTGACGCCACTGCCCAGCGGCGTGGCCAGCCATTCTTTGTCGAAGGCGATCAGGCCAATGAAGCCGTAATAGGCAACCAGGATCAGGATGGTCAGCAGCCAGCCAAACGCATTGCGTTTGCGCTTCAATGCTTGGTACTTCGGGTTGGCCTCGATGCGGGCCATCATCGGGTCGAGTTGCGTTGACATGCGGGCTCTCCGTGTTGCGATGGAAACAAGTGGAACCGGGAAAACCCGGCGTGCGGATGCGTTAGAAGCTGTACTTCACACTGGTATGGATGCGTTTCAGATCACCCTTTTGCCCGTTCTCCAGCTCGCGCTGGCCCCAGCCGACTTCGGCACCCAGATCCAACTTTGGGATCGGTGAATAGATCAGGTTGGCGTGGATCGATTGGGTGCTGCGGGTGATGCCGAGCCCGGTCAGGTCGGTATCGTTATCAAACTTGGCGGCGGCATACATCAGGTTGCCGCGCAGCTTGGCGTTGAAGGCATGACGCCACGCGACGAAGCCGCCAACGCTGGTCAGCGCCTTGATATCGCCATTGGCATCGGTCATCACATCCGGCGCGATGCCAAAGGCCAGATAGCGGCCGATGCCCTTGCCGTAGTTCACCGCATAGCGGATGTCATCGTGCGCGCCAACGTTGTATTTACCCGAGACGCTAAGCGATGCGCCCTCGGCGCTATCGGCGGTGGTCTTGTATTGACGCAACAGGCCGGCCACCGAGAAATGGCCCCAATCGCCTTTGCGCTGCCAGCGCGCGGTGATATCCGGCATCACGTTATCCCCGCTGTTGTAGCGCGCGCCGGTGCGGTACGGCTGCACCGTGGTCTGCGGGTTTTCCAGCGCGAAACTCCACGCGCCCGAGGTGTAGCGGATCTGCGCCTGGCGCACAAACACCGTGCCATCGGTGACGCCGACAAAATCCACCGCATCCGGCAGGGCGGCGGTATCCATAAAGTTGGACCAGGTCTGGCCGGCCAACCAATCGCCCCAACTCACATAGGCTTGGCGCAGCGTTACGCCATGCGTGTTGGTGGCGGTTTCATTGCCAAGGCCGGCGCTGCTGCCGCCGAAGAAATCGGCTTCGATATAGGCCTTGACCTTGGCCCCAGCATCGGTGGTGTGATCGGCGCTAAACCAAAAGCGCGAGAACTGCGCGCCAAAATCGGTATAGGCGCTACCGCCCTCGCCGCCAACCGGGATCGATGCCGGCAAATAGAACATGCGGCCGGCACCGCCATCGGCGATCTTGCCGTCATCGGTGTCGGTCACCATCGCATCAAGCTTGATGAAGCCGCCATAGCTGAAGCGGGTGCCGGGATTGGCGGCGGTCATGATCGTGCTGGGCTGGATCGGCTTCGCCTCGGCCGCTGGCGTGGCGGCTTGCACGGCCTTGACCTCGGCCACCTGCTGCTGGGCGCTGCTGGCTTGCCGGGCGGTCTGCTGCTGTTGCTGGCTGAGCTCGGCGACGATTTTTTCCAGCTGCGCGATGCGGGCTTCCAGCTCTTTCTCCTTCGCCGTTTGCGCCAGCGCCATGCCCGGCGCCGCCAGCGCGATGGCGAGTGCCAAGCCGAGCAGGCGTTTCTTGTTGCGATGCTTGAAGGTGCGAATCATCAGAAATCCCCACGCCCGAGTGGCGTGTGCTGAGATTCAGCGCATCGCCGCAAGCCGCCTATTCCCCATTGGTCTAAGCTGCAGTGCAGCATCGACCATCGTCTAACGCTCACGGCCAACGCATCGGGCAGACTGCAATTCCTGCTTTCCAACCACGGGAATCATCAGCATGAGCCGACCCGCCAACAGCATCCACGCCCCGGCCAATTTTGCCGCCAACGCCAATATGCGCCACCGCGATTACGTGCGCGAATACGCCGAATCGGTGGATAACCCCGATGCCTTCTGGGGCCGCATCGGCGAGCGCATCGAATGGATGAAGCCGCCCACCATCATCCGCAACGTCAGCTACAACCTCGATGATTTCCGCATCAAGTGGTACGAGGATGGCGAGCTGAATGTCAGCGTCAATTGTCTGGATCGCCATCTGCGCGAACGTGGCGAAAAAACCGCCTTGTTGTTCGAGCCAGATGACCCGGCCACCCCGGCACAGAAAATCAGCTACCGCGAGCTGTATCTGCGCGTGAATCAACTGGCCAATGCCCTGCGCGGGTTGGGTGTGAAGAAGGGCGACCGCGTCACCATCTATCTGCCGATGATTGTCGAAGCCGCCATCGCCATGCTGGCCTGCGCGCGCATCGGTGCGGTACACACCGTGGTGTTTGGCGGCTTCGCCCCGCATTCGATTGCCGACCGCATTTCCGATAGCCAAAGCAAGGTGGTCATCACCGCCGATGAAGGCCGTCGCGGTGGCCGCACCGTGCCGCTGAAGGCCAATGTCGATGCCGCGCTGAAATTGCCGGGCACCGATAGCATCGAAAAAGTCATCGTCTACCGGCATACCGATGGCGCGGTGGATTTTGATACCCAGCGCGACCTGTGGTGGCACCACGCGGTCAGCCACCAGCCCACCCAATGCGAACCAGAACGCATGAACGCGGAAGACCCGCTGTTCATCCTGTATACCTCCGGCTCCACCGGCAAGCCCAAGGGCGTGCTGCATACCACCGGCGGCTATCTGGTGTATGCCAGCTACACGCATGAAATGGTGTTTGACCTGAAGCCCGACGATATTTATTGGTGTACGGCGGATGTCGGCTGGATCACCGGCCACAGCTATATCGTCTATGGCCCGCTGGCCAATGGCGCGACCAGCGTGATGTTTGAAGGCGTACCAAGCTGGCCCAATGCCTCGCGCTTCTGGGAGGTGGTGGACAAACACCAAGTGACGATTTTCTACACCGCGCCAACCGCGATCCGCGCCTTGATGCGCGAGGGCGAACACGCGGTGAAGCGCACCTCGCGCGCGTCCTTGCGTTTGCTGGGCAGTGTCGGTGAGCCAATCAACCCCGAAGCCTGGCGCTGGTATCACAGCGTGGTGGGCGATGAGCGTTGCCCGATTGTCGATACCTGGTGGCAAACCGAAACCGGCGGCATCTTGATCTCGCCGCTGCCCGGTGCCACCGATCTCAAACCCGGCAGCGCCACTTTGCCGCTGCCGGGCGTGCAACCGGCGCTGGTCGATGCCAATGGCAATTTTCTTGAAGACGCCACTGACGGCAACCTGGTCATCAAGGATTCCTGGCCCGGGCAGATGCGCACCGTCTACGGCGACCACCAACGCTTTATCGATACCTACTTCAAGACCTATCCGGGCCTGTATTTCACCAGTGATGGCTGCCGCCGCGACGAGGACGATTACTACTGGATCACCGGCCGCGTCGATGATGTGATCAATGTCAGCGGCCACCGCATCGGCACCGCCGAACTGGAAAGTGCGCTGGTTGCGCACCCGAAAGTCGCCGAGGCGGCGGTGGTCGGCTTCCCGCACGACATCAAGGGCCAAGGCGTGTACGCCTACGTCACCTTGAAGGATGGCGAAACGCCCAGCGATGAATTGAAGAAAGAACTCAACAACTTCGTGCGCAAAGAAATCGGCCCGATCGCCAGCCTCGACCACCTGCAATGGGCGCCGGGCCTGCCCAAGACCCGCAGCGGCAAGATCATGCGCCGCATCCTGCGCAAGATCGCCGAGGACGCGCCGGATCAATTAGGCGATACCTCGACCTTGGCCGACCCGAGTGTGGTGGAGTCGCTGGTCAATGACCGCTTGCACGCACAGAGGGGCTGAGCCCTGCCACTGACGGCGCGGCGGTGAACTTCCGCCGCGCCCGCTGCATCGCCTGAGGCCCGCTTTCAGGCATGATGGCGCTATGCCGATGATTTTGATTGCCGACGACCATCCGTTGTTCCGCGAGGCCCTGCGTGGCGCGATCAGCCGCGTCCTGTCCGAGAACGAAATCCGCGAGGCCGAGGACGCCAATGGCCTGTACGCGATGGTCGATGCTGTGCCTGATGCCGACCTGTTGCTGCTCGATCTCAATATGCCCGGCGTGCAAGGGCTATCCGCTTTGGTGCATCTGCGCGCGCAGCATCCGCAATTACCGATCGTGATGGTTTCCGCCCGCGAAGAAGCGGCCCTGATGCGGCGCGCACTCGATCACGGCGCGATGGGCTTTATCCCCAAATCCGCCGATTCCACCGTGATCGGCCAAGCCCTGTTGCACGTGCTCGATGGCGAACGCTGGGCCCCGGCGGCGGCCCTGCAGCAGGCACGCGCCGCCGATGATGACGAGCGCGAAATCGCGCGCCGGGTCAGCGAGCTCACCCCGCAGCAATTCCGCGTGCTGCAGATGGTCTCGACCGGCCTGCTCAACAAGCAGATCGCGTGGGAATTGAATGTCTCCGAGGCCACCATCAAAGCGCATATGACCGCGATCTTGCGCAAATTAGGGGCCAACAACCGCACCCAAGCGGTATTGATCGCCGGCAAACTGGCGGTAGACCCGGACAGCGTGGAAGCGCCGCCGGAAGAAAGCGAGTAAGGCCGCTTGGCCGGCATTTGATTGCCGAGCTTCGCTCAAGCGTGCGACGCATCTTCCTCAGGAACGCGCTGCGCGGGCGCAACCCAACGCGGCGGACACATCGCCCGGTATCAAGAAAACAGCGTCTTCGGGTACTCGGCTTTTTGCTCGCGGGCAAGCAATTGGCGCAGGCCGTCTTCCGGGGTCAGCTCGCCATGCAGCACTTGCTGGACGGCGCGGGAAATCGGCAGGTCGATGCCGTGTTTTTGCGCCTGCCGCATCACTTCATCGGCGGTCTGGATCGATTCCACCACTTGGCCGATTTCGCGCACGGCTTCGTCGATGGATTTGCCTTGGCCGATGGCGAGGCCAAGGCGGCGGTTGCGCGATAGATCGCCGGTGGTGGTCAACACCAGATCGCCCAGGCCAGCGAGGCCCATCAGGGTTTCCGGCTTGGCACCAATCGCGGCGGCCAAGCGCAGCATTTCGTTGAGGCCACGGGTGATCATGCCGGCGCGGGCGTTCAAGCCCAACTGCATGCCATCGGCGACGCCGGTGGCCACGGCCAGCACGTTTTTCATCGCGCCGCCCAATTCGGCACCCTTCATGTCGTCGCCGGTATAGGCGCGGAAGGCCGGGCCGTGCATCGCTTCGGCCACGTTTTGCGCGAAGCCGGCATCATCGGAATGCACGGTGAGTGCGGTCGGCAAGCCTTCTGCGACTTCCTTGGCAAACGAGGGGCCGGTAACCACCGCCAGCGGCACATCCGGCCCAAGGATTTCTTCGGCCACTTCATGCAAAAAACGGCCAGAGCCGGGCTCGAAGCCCTTGGTCGCCCACGCCACGCCAGCATTGGCCGGGCGCAGTGGTGCCAGCTTGCGCAGGGTTTCGGCAAAGGCATGCGAGGGCGTCACCACCAAGACCCACGCGGCAGCGCGCAGTGCAGTGGCAAGATCGGTGGTGGCGCGCAAATTTTCCGGCAGCGGGATGCCGGGCAGATAGCGGGGGTTTTCGTGGCGGCCATCGATGGCGGCGGCGACATCCTCATCGCGGCCCCACAGGCTGACGCTATGCCCCTGCCGCGCCAATAGCGCGGCGAGTGCAGTCCCCCAAGAACCCGCGCCAAGCACGGCGACGGGTTCTTTCTTGGCGTGCATCGTCAAGCGATGAATCCGCGCGATCAGGCGTTGCCGGCGGTTTCGCTGGCCGGGCTCAGCTCGCCCTGGGCGGCTTGTTCGGCACGCTGGCGCAGACCTTCGGCGTACAGGGCATCAAAGTTGATCGGCTGCAGCTGGAACGGCGGGAAGCCGCCATTGCCGATCAGATCGCTGATCGCGGCGCGCGCATACGGATACAGCACGGACGGGCAGTGCGCACCCAGCATCGCATCGAGACCCGCCGGGTCGAAGCCGCTCAGGCCAAATACGCCAGCCTGCTGCACTTCGGCCAAATAGGCGGTCTTGTCGCCGACCTTGCAGGTCAGGGTCACGCCCAGCACCACTTCAAATGCGTTGTCGTTGAGTTGGGTCACGCGCTGGTTGAGGTTCATCGACAGATCCGGCTGGCCCTGCTCGTTGAACATGGCCGGCGCGTTCGGCGATTCAAACGAGACATCGCGGGTGTAGATCTTCTCGACCGAGAAGCTGGCGCCCTGCTGGGCCTGATCGGTCACGGCGCCGTTGGCGGTGTCTTCGGACATGGGTAACTCCGTATCTATGGGTTGGGTTGAATGATTGATCTGGGGATTATCGCATGGCGCGACAAGGGGCCAAGGCAAAACTCAGCGTTTGCCCTTGAGTAGCGGCAGGCCGGCTTGCTCCCACGCGCCGATGCCGCCTTCAAGCACATAGACCTTTTCAAAGCCGGCCTTGACCAGCCGCTTGGCGGCCCCGGCCGCACTGGTTCCGGTCTTGCACACCACCACCACCGGCAGTGATTTGGCCGATGCCAATTGTTTGCTCTCCGGGTCGAATTGGCTCATCAGCACGTTTTTCGAGCCAGCAATATGGCCCTGCTGAAATTCGTTCATCGCGCGGATATCGATCAACAGCGCATCCTCGCGATTGACCAACGCGGTCAACGCCGCCGGCTTCAGCGATTTGAAGCCCTGCCAGAAGCGCGATAGCTCGGTGTAGAGCAACGCAAGGGTGATACCGGCCAGCGCCAGCGACAGGATGGGATGGCGGGCCAGAAAGGCAAACAGCTCGGTCACGTCAGAAAACCCGATGGCAAGGCCGGCGATTTTCGCACAGCCCGTGGCGGCTTGCCCTCAGGGCCTGCGCACGATCGCGAGGCGAGGTGGGTGGGCGCTCAATTGCCCGCCCAAAGATCAGGCAGGCCAGAGCTGACAAACCACGTCTTGCGCGCCGCATCCCACTGCCATTGCTCGCGGTAACGCACTTGGCGCTCGGCCATCGTGTGGCGGTTGACCACGCCGATTTCGATCAGGCGCTGCGACCCGCCTTCGCCCATCGCCTCGCTGGAGAGCACCCGATAGCCGGTGATTTGCACCTGCGTCCAGCGGTTGCGCTCGATCTCGGTCAAGGTTTGGCGCTCACGCAATTCCGGTGCCAACTGCATCCACGCGCCATCCAGATCACCCCAGCGGATCGCCGCCGACCACGCATATTGCGCGCGCTCCAAGGCATTGCCCTGCCCGCTGGTGCTGGCGCAGGCCGACAAGCCAGCCAACAGGCAGGCGATGGCAATCATCCGCAAGGCACGCATCATCTGGGGTTTCCTCGGTGGTGTCGGGCCATGTTAAACGCTGGCGATGGCGGCATAACGCGCGCGCATCGAAGTGGCCGCAGCGCCCGCATCCAGCGCCACCTGCACATCGATGCTGATCCGCGCCCGGCCTTTTTGCCGGAATTGCCCGATAAACGCCGGCCAATCCTCGCCCACGCTGGCCACCGCCTCGGCCTCTAAATCGCCCCAGACCGGCGCGCGGTATTTCACCTCGCTATCGGCCACAAATACTTCCGCCTGCAAACCTTCGGCCGCCAGCTTCTGGGTGACCAGGGCCCAGCCCGCTACCGTCATCAGCGATACCAGCGCACCGCCAAACGCGCAGCCTTTATCGTTGACATTGGGCGCCAGCGGCGCCGATAAGCGCAGCCGCTCGCCATCGCTGGCCCCCAGCGTCACCTGCATCGCCTGCAACAAGGGGATCGCGTTCATGCGGGTCAGCAGATCGGCGCGGGGGTCATCCATGGCAGTCGGGCATATCAGGGGGACGGCGGCGATGTTAACCGCAGCGGCTTTCATTTCCCGGCGCGAATGGTTCCAATGAGGCATGGACGCCGCCGCCTTCGTGTTGATTTCGCTACGCCCCGCCAATGCCCACGCGGTATTGCGCCGCGCCGCCGCCCGCCATGGCGGCAGATTGCTGGCCATCTCGCCGTGGCGCATCGTGCCGCACGATGATGCCGCCAGCCGCCGCGGGTTGGCCGCCGCGCTGGCCTGCCCAACGCTCGTTTTCACCAGCCCGAACGCCGTGCGCGCCGCCGATGCCTTGCACCCATTGCGATCAATCAGCGGGAAAACCTGGCTGGCCGTGGGCGAAGGCAGCCGGCGTGCGCTGGCCGATACCGGCATCACCCAAGCGCTGGCACCGCCGCGGATGGACAGCGAAGGCTTGTTGGCGATGCCGCAGTTAACAGGACTTGTGGCAGGTGATCGCGTTGGCTTAGTCACCGCACCCGGCGGGCGTGGCGAAATCGTGCGGCAGTTGAGCGCACGCGGCATCGAATTGCTGCGCGCCAATGTGTATTCACGCGAACCATTGCGCCTATCGGGCCGCGCCATCGCGGGCCTGCACGAAGTGCTGCGCTCGCCGCCCGGCGCACCGGTGCTTGCCCTCACCAGCGCGGAAGCCCTCGCGTGGTTGCTGGCGGAATTGCCCGACGCGCTATCGATACAACTCAAACATCAAGCAAGCGTCATCGCCGCCAGCGCGCGTCTGGCCGCACTGGCCAAACACGCCGGCTTCGCACGCATCCGGCAAGCGGCCAGCGCACGGCCCGCTGATTTGATCGCCGCGATGATTGATGGCGGCCAGTGAGCGCTTGGCTCATCGCCAGTCGGTAATTCCACGCTTGAAGCCCCTCTCCGAAAGGTAGAGGCGAGCATAGGCATTGCGCCTGCCTCATCGTCAGCCTCAAGCCCCTCTCCTGCAGGAGAGGGGTTGGGGAGAGGACCAACTAAGCCTGATTAATCACCCCCTCCACTATCCATAGCCTGTTGATGGCGCATGCAAATACTCACAGCAGCGCGTGCTGTTGACCCTCACCCCCAGCCCCTCTCCCAAAGGTAGAGGGGAGCATCGGCCTGAGGCCGCCTTATCGCCAGCCTCAAGCCCCTCTCGCAAAAGGAGAGGGGAACATCGACACGCTACTCCGGCGAAAACCACGCGGCGTAGAATCAGCGCATGAAAAAACTCGTGCTGATCGATGGCTCGTCCTACCTCTATCGCGCCTTCCATGCGCTGCCGCCGCTGACCAATGCCGCTGGCGAGCCGACCGGCGCGTTGTTTGGTGTGGTCAACATGCTGCGCGCGCATCTGAAGGAGCAACCGGATTACATCGCCTTTGTGATGGATGCCCCCGGCCCGACCTTCCGCGATGCGCTTGACCCCGAATACAAGGCCAATCGCCCGCCGATGCCGGATGAGTTGCGCGCGCAGATCGAGCCGCTGATGCAGATCGTCGCCGCGCTTGGCCTGCCGATCATCCGCGAACAAGGCGTCGAGGCCGATGACGTGATCGGCACGCTCGCCTTGCAGGCTGCCGAGGCCGGCGTCGATGTCATCGTCTCGACCGGCGACAAGGACATGGCGCAGCTGGTGCGCCCGCATGTCGCGCTGGTCAACACCATGAGCGGCAGTCGGCTGGACAGCGCCGAGGCGGTGATCGAAAAATTCGGCGTGCCACCGGGGCGCATCGTCGATTACCTATCGCTGGTCGGCGACAAGGTGGACAACATCCCCGGCGTAGACAAATGCGGGCCAAAAACCGCGGCCAAATGGTTGAGCGAGTACGACACGCTGGAGGGCGTGATCGCCCATGCCGATGCGATCAAGGGCAAGGTCGGCGACAACCTGCGCGCAGTCGTGGGCCGCCTGCCGCTGAACCGGCAACTGGCCACCATCCGCACCGATCTCACCTTGCCGCAAGGCCACGATGCGCTGGCCCTGCGCGCACGCGATACCGATGCGCTGCGTGCGCTATATGCGCGCTATGGCTTCAATCAGGCGTTGAAAGAATTGGATGGCGGTAGCAACACCGTACCCGATGCCAAACTACCAACGCCGGCACGCGGTTTTATCGCCGCGCCAATCGCCAGCGCCGCGCTCGACCCGGCATTGGCGGTAAAGGGCGAATACGAAACCGTGCTGACCCGTGCGCAACTGGATGCGTGGCTTGCCAAGCTCGATAGCGCCGAGGCTTTCGCCCTCGATACCGAAACCGATTCGCTCGATGCGATGCGCGCCAATCTGGTTGGCATCAGTCTCTGCGTCGAGGCCGGCCACGCTTGCTATATCCCGCTGGCCCACACCTATCCCGGCGCGCCCGGCCAACTGCCGATAGCCGAGGTGCTGCAGGCGCTCGCGCCGCACCTACGCAACCCGGCCAAAAAGAAAATCGGTCAGCACGGCAAATACGATATGCATGTGCTGCGCCGCCACGGCATCGCACTGCAGGGCTATCACGACGACACCATGCTGGAAAGTTTCGTGCTTGATTCCAGCCAGCGCCACGACATGGATTCAATGGCGAAGCGGTTGCTCGGCATCGATGTCATCCCCTATACGCACGTGGCCGGCAAGGGCGCCAAGCAGATTTCGTTCGCCGAAGTCGCCATCGACGATGCCACTGCCTATGCGGCGGAAGATGCCGACATCACCCTGCGCCTACATCGCGTGCAAGCCCCGAAGCTCGCCGCCGAGCCGGCGCTGGAAAAGGTCTATCGCGAAATCGAAATGCCGCTGGTGCCGGTGCTGGAACACATCGAAGCCAATGGCGTCTTGATCGATAGCGATGAGCTGCGCCGGCAATCGGCCGATCTGGGCAAGCGCATGTTGGACGCCCAGCAAAAGGCCACCGAGATCGCCGGGCGCAGCTTGAATCTGGATTCGCCCAAGCAACTTGGCGCGCTGCTGTATGACGAACTTGGGCTGCCTGCGCTGGTGAAAACCCCGAGCGGCGCGCCCTCCACCAACGAGGAAGCACTGGAGGCCATCGCCGACCAACACGAGCTACCGCGCGTGATCCTTGAGTATCGCGGCCTGGCCAAACTGCGCAGCACCTACACCGAAAAACTGCCGGAGATGGTCAACCGCGATACCGGCCGCGTGCATACCAGCTACCACCAAGCCGGCGCGGCCACCGGGCGGTTGGCATCGAGCGACCCCAACCTGCAAAACATCCCGATCCGAAGCGATGATGGCCGCCGCATCCGTCGTGCGTTTGTCGCCCCCGCCGGCCGGCAATTGGTTGCCTGCGATTACTCACAGATCGAACTGCGCATCATGGCCCACCTCTCCGAAGACCCGGCCCTGATCGCCGCCTTCGAGCAAGGTGCCGATATCCACCGCGCCACCGCCGCGGAAGTATTTGGCAAGCCGATGGATGCGGTCAGCGCCAATGAGCGCCGCGCCGCCAAAGCGATCAACTTCGGCCTGATCTACGGCATGAGCGCGTTTGGTCTGGCCCGGCAACTTGGCGTGCCGCGTGGCGAGGCGCAGGATTACATCGCACTGTATTTCAGCCGCTACCCCGGCGTGCGCGAGTACATGGAGCGCACCCGCGAACAGGCCAAGGGCCAAGGCTTTGTCGAGACCGTATTTGGCCGCCGGCTCTACCTGCCGTATATCCACTCGCGCAACCAAGGCCAGCGCGCCGGGGCCGAGCGCGCCGCGATCAACGCACCGATGCAAGGCACCGCCGCCGACATCATCAAACGGGCGATGATCGCCATCGATGACTGGCTGGCACCGCAACGCGCGCGCGCCTTGATGATCCTGCAAGTACACGACGAACTGGTGTTCGAGGCCGATAGCGCCTTTGTGCCGGAACTGATCGCAGGCGTCACCGCACGGATGACCGCCGCCGCCGATTTGCGCGTGCCGCTGGTGGTCGATAGCGGAACCGGGGCCAATTGGGACGAAGCACATTGAGCGCGCCTATCGCGCCATCACCAAGCTAAATTACAGCTTAATTTTCAGGCTATTCAACAATTTATTAACGGCTCAGTTCAGGAAGTATCCAGCCTGGAAGTGTTCAACTAGCACCCGTGGCAGATGCAACGTCTGCCGCTGGATCACTTCCCTCCCCTGAAGTAGATCCCCGAAACGGAATCCCTCCCCTGATCCCGTTTCCTCCCCTGACCCCGCCGGCTCCCCTCCGGCGGGGTTTTTTATTGGCGACTGCCCGCATCGATCAGCCGCGCGTGTGCCGCTTTTGATCGCCAGCAGGCAATACACGCGCGGCGTTGTTCAGGTCATCCCCAATGCTCTAGTCTTGGCGCTTTGTCCGCCCCGGGATCTGTTGATGCGCCGCCTGCTTTCGTTTGCCGCTCTGGCCACCCTTGCCTGCACTGTGCAGGCGCAACCTTCGCAACCGCTGACTTTGACCCAGGTGATGGCCGACCCGGATTGGATCGGCAACGGCGTGGAGCAGGCGTGGTGGCGTTGGGATTCGCAGGCGGTGGAATACACCCGCAAGCGCGAAGGTGCGACGGTCCGCGACAGTTTCCGGCAGGCGATCGACGGCCGCGGCAGCGCCAGCCGGCTCGATGGTGCGGCGCGTGCGGACATGGACAGCGGCGTGTATCGCTACGATCCGGGCCGCCGGCGGATGGCGCTGATCCGCAATGGCGATGTGTTCGTGCGTGATCTACACAGTGGCGCACTGAGCCAGTTGACCCGCAGCAATCAGGCGGCGCGTGGTCTGCAATGGGGTCGCGATGGCGCGCTGGTTTGGCGTGAGGGTGGGCAATGGCAGCGTTGGGATGGCCAGCGGGTGATGCAGGGCGCCGATATCCGTGCCGAGGACGATCCGGCCAAGGCACCGAAGGCCGACGATCTGCGCGATCGTCAATTGCGGCTGGTGCGCAGCCTGCGTGAAGACCGCGAACGCCGCGAGGCACTGCAGGCCGAGGACAACGCCTGGCGCGCCGCCGACCCGAGCCGTGCGCCGCTGCCGGTGTATCTGGGCAAGGATGTCGAGATCGCCGATAGCGCACTCTCACCGGATGGCCGCTGGCTGCTGGTTGCCACTACGGCCAAATCCGCCGATGCCGGCAAACGCGGCGAGATGCCGGTCTATCTGACCGAATCCGGCTATGAGGAAACCGAGCGCGTGCGCACCCGCGTCGGCCGCAACGATCCGCTGCCGCAGCGTTTCTGGCTGGTCGATGTGCAAAACGCCGGGGTGCGCGAGTTGTCGCTGGATGGCCTGCCCGGCATCGCCCACGATCCACTGGCCGAGCTGCGCCGCAAGGCCGGCAAGGATGCGCTGAAGGGCAATCGCCCGGTGCGCCTGGAAGGCGGCCGTGGCGGCAACAGCCCGATCAACTGGAACGAAACCAGCGACCGTGTTGCCCTGATGCTGCGCGCGGCGGACAACAAGGACCGCTGGATCGTCAGTCTCGATCCGACCGAGGGCAAATTGAAGCCGCGCCATCGGCTGAGCGATCCGGGCTGGATCAACTGGAAATTCAACGATTACGACTGGATGCCCGATGGCCGCCGCCTGTGGTTGCTGGCGGAAAACACCGGTTACTCGCATCTGTATGTCAACGATGCCGATGGCCGCAGCCGCGCGCTGACCTCGGGCCGCTGGGAAGCCAGCAGCCCGGAGCTGGCCGCTGATGGCCGCAGTTTCTACTTTGTCTGCAACCGGGCGCGGCCGGTGGATTACGAAGTCTGCACGGTGCCGGCCAGTGGTGGCAGCGTGCGTGAAATCACCGCGCTGGATGGCGTGGAAGACTTCAGCCTGTCGCCGGATGGGCAACGCCTCCTGGTCAGCCATTCCTCGGCCTACATCCCAAGCCGGGTCTCGGTGCTGGGGGTGAATGGCGAAGGTTTGACCACCCTGCTCGATCCGCGCAGTGATGAATTCAAGCGCTACGACTGGCTGCAACCGCAGATCGTCGAAGTGCCGAGCAAGCACGGCGCAGGCACCATTTGGGGCAAGTTCTATCGCCCGGCCACCCTGGAGCCGGGCCGCAAATATCCGATCGTGTTGTTCGTGCACGGTGCCGGTTATCTGCAAAACGTGCATCAACGCTACCCGGCCTACTTCCGCGAGCAGATGTTCCACAACCTGCTGGTGCAGCAGGGCTATATCGTGCTGGACTTGGATTTCCGCGCATCCGAAGGCTATGGCCGCGATTGGCGCACCGCCATCTACCGGCACATGGGCGAGCCGGAATTGCAGGATTATCTTGATGGCATCGATTGGCTGGTGAGCCACCAGCAGGGCGACCGCGAGCGCGTCGGCATCTACGGCGGCAGCTATGGCGGCTTCATGACCTTCATGGCGCTGTTCAAGCAGCCCGGCGTGTTCAAGGCCGGGGCGGCGCTGCGCCCGGTGACGGATTGGAGCCAGTACAACCACGGCTATACCAGCAACATCCTCAACACGCCTGAAATCGACCCGGAAGCCTACAAGCGCTCCTCGCCGCTGGAGTTGGCCGAAGGGCTGCAGGATCACCTGCTGATCTCTCACGGGATGATCGATGACAACGTGTTCTACCGCGACTCGGTAGTGCTGGCCCAGCGCCTGATCGAACTGCGCAAAGACAAATGGGAACTGGCCAGCTACCCGCTGGAGCGCCATGGCTACCAGCGCTCGGATAGCTGGTACGACCAATACCGGCGCATCCACGAGTTGTTTGAGAAGGTGTTGAAAGCACCGGAGCCGACAACCGCGCGCTGAGACCGCGTTACCGGCGAAGGCTGGCGCCCAGTCGAGGCACGCTGCATCGCGACCTGAGATGCTGGGTGCCGACCTTCGCCGGGATGACGCGGGTGGCGAGCGGGTGGTGGGCAACATGGCCGATAGACGTCCGTACCATCGTCCCAGCGCAGGCTGGGCCCAAGTTGTACCTCACCGGCGTTACACGCTGGTCAAAAATCCAGAATAGACCCGAGCCTGCGCTGGGGCGATGCGAGGATGCCTACACTGTCGCCATGAGTACCGATACCGATTTCCAACACGTCCGCGCCTACCTCACCGATTTGCAAGACCGCATCTGCGCCAGCATCGAGGCCGCCGATGGCCAATCCACGTTCATCGAGGACGCCTGGCAGCGCGATCCAGCCGACCCTTCGCCGCTGCGCGGTGGCGGGCGCACCCGGATCCTGCGCGATGGCGCGGTGTTCGAGCAATGCGGGATTGGGTTTTCCGATGTCTCCGGCACGGCACTGCCGCCTTCAGCGACCGCCGCCCGGCCGGAGCTGGTGGGCGCGGCGTGGCGGGCGGTGGGCGTGTCGCTGGTGTTCCATCCGCGCAATCCCTACATCCCCACCACCCATGCCAATGTGCGCCATTTCCGCGCCGAGAAGGACGGCACGACCGTGGCGTGGTGGTTCGGCGGCGGCTTCGATTTGACCCCGTTCTATCCGTTTGACGAGGACGTGCTGCATTGGCATCGCGTGGCCCGTGAGCTGTGCGAACCGTTTGGCGGCGATGAACGCCATGCCGCGCACAAGCGCTGGTGCGACGAATACTTCTTCCTCAAGCATCGCGATGAAACCCGTGGCGTTGGCGGGTTGTTCTTCGATGATCTGCGTACCGATTTCGATAGCGACTTCGCCTACATGCGTGCGGTCGGCGATGGTTTTCTCGATGCGTATTTGCCCATTGTCGAAATCCGCAAGGACACGCCATATGGCGAGCGCGAACGCCAGTTCCAGTTGTACCGGCGCGGGCGCTATGTCGAGTTCAATCTGGTCTATGACCGTGGCACTCACTTTGGCCTGCAATCCGGTGGCCGTGCCGAATCGATCCTGATGAGCCTGCCGCCGCTGGTGCGCTGGGAGTATGGCTACACGCCGGATACCGGCAGCGATGAATCACGTCTGGCCAATTATCTGCGCCCGCGCGATTGGTTGAACGAGTTGGGCTAAACGTTGAACTGGCTTTCAGGCAGCTTCGGCCAGCACCATGGTCACCCGGATCTTCCCGGCCTCATGCCAGTGCAGCAGTTGTGCCGGATTGGCCGGCAACTTCGCGCCTGACTGGTACAGGCGTTGCGTGCCATCGGCCAGCCAGACCGCGCGCGCCCGGCCATTGGCCTTGGCCAGATACAGCCCGGCATCCGACCAACGCAGCGCACAATCGAAGTGATCGCGGAATACCTCGGGGTCATTGATCGCCACGCAGCCAATCGATGCGGCCACCTTGATTTCCCGCCCGGCGGAATCAAGCGCGGGCTGCAGGCTGCGCAGCATTTCATGCAGCCACGGCACGATCTCGGCACCCGCCGGCAAATCACCGATCAGCAGAAATTCTTCGCCACCCCAGCGAAACAATTCGCCGCTGTCGCGCATCACGGCGCGCAGGCGTTTGGCCACTTCGCGCAGGGCATCATCGCCGCCGCCGTGGCCGTATTGGTCATTGATCGATTTGAAATGATCGAGATCGATCAAGGCCAGCATCCGTTGTTTGCCCACAGGCAGCGGATGCGCATCACGCCAGCGTTGAAAGTGGTGGCGGTTGTAGGCACCGGTCAAGGAATCCTTGAACAACGCATCCTGACGCCGCCGGCTGCTGCGCAGCAACAGCATCAACAACACGATGGCGCCGCCGCCCAGCAGGCTGATCGACATCCACGCCGCGCCACGCAGCTTTTGCAGGCGCAGGCGTTCTTCCTGCAAGGCATTGTCAGCCGATAGCCGGGCGATCTCCTGCTGCTGCATGGCGACGTTTTCCTGCACCTGCAGGCGGGCAACACCCAGCGCACGGTTGCTGTCATAGAGCGACATCGTCAAGGCATGTTCCTCGCCAAGCGCGGCCAGGGCTTCGGCCGGGCGGCCGGCTGCGGCAAGCACCGCCACTTTCCGCGCCAAACCACGCTGCAGGGCAACCAGATGCGCCGCCGCGCGGAAATGATCAAGACCCATCTGGATGCTGGCAATGCCTTGATCAACCCGGCCCGTGCCCGCCTCGGCCGTGCCCTGCAACACCTGCCCTTCGGCCAGATAGTACGGCGAGCCATCGCGGCCGTAGCGCACCATGTCTTGCGCGATTTGCAAGGCTTGCTGTGGCTGCCGCGCCGCCAACCAGCTTTCCGCCAAGGACTGGCGCAGGCGCTGGCCAGTATTGCCGCCGCCATCGGCACCGAGAGTAGCCAAGCGCGCTTCCAGCAGCGTGATCGCTTGCCGGGCATGTCCGGTTTCACGCAGCGCGGATGCCCGCGTGGCGGTCGCGTTGTTGCGCAAACCCTCCGGCCAGCCGGCTTCCGGCCGCAGCTTGCGCATGCCATCGAGTTCAAGCAAGGCCGCCGGCATGTCACGCATGTCCAGATACAGGCGGGCGATGATTTCGCCAAGCTCCAGATGGCGATCGATATCCTGCTCATTGCGGCTCGGCAGCAGCGTGCGCAACAGCAGCAAATGGCGCAGCGCCAACTCGAAATTGCCGACATCCCAATACATGTAGGCGTAGGCACGATTCATCGCCTGCTCGACTTCGACCGATGCCGCCGACAATACCAGTCGCACCTTGTCCAGCGCATGCAGGCTGACTTCGATGTTGTCATCGGCGTGCGCATCAAAAATCTGTTTGATCTGCATCAGCGCGGCGGTATCGCGGTCAGCGTGCCTGTCGGCCAGTTGGCGCAATTGATCGACGTGCGCCAATTGCTCCTGCTGGTTGGCCGTCGAATCGATCAGGCGTTGCAGCAGTGTGCGCTGTACGGGATACGGCGCATCGGCCGGCAGTCGTGCTTGCAGATCGGCCAACCGTGCATGGCGGCTGGCATCATCCAGACCGGATTCGCTGATCTGCTCGATTTCATCCTGCCACGGTGCCCACGCATCGGTTATCGGTGTGCTTGTTTGCGCCGACAGCGTGAATGAGACGCACAGCAAAGCCGCGCCAGCCAAGTGACGCAGCCTGCACAGCACATGCCTGCCCGGCTCGAATCGCATCCTGCCCCCTGTCCATCCAGCCGCTGATTTTATCGGCAGGTGAGGGCGGCTACTCGGCCGGTTTTGCGCTGTCCATAGCGCTTCAGCGAATTACCCCGCAGGCGATCCGCTTGCCGGCATTGCCGGCCGGCTGCGAGCTGTAATCATCGGGATCGGCGTGGATCACGATGGCCTTGCCCAGCACATCGTTGGCCGCGCCCGTGCCAAGGCTGACCCCGCTGAAATGCGCATCGATCACCACTTGGCCACGGCCATCGGCGTGCAGATTGTCTTGATCGCCCAGATGATGCTCGCCGTGCTCGGCGCGGCCATGCGGCTGGCTGGTCGGGTTGAAATGGCCGCCCGCGCTCGTGGCGTCGGCCGCACTGCAATCGCCTTTTTCGTGGATATGGAAGGCATGCACGCCATTGGGCTTGAGGCCGCTGACCGGGCCGCGCACATGCACACCATCGCCCATCGCGGTTACCGCAAGCGTGCCGGCCACCTGGCTGTCCGAACGCGCCTGCAACACCGCGCTGGCGCCCTGACCGGCGCCGCTGGATGTACTGGCGCAACCCGACGACAAGGCCAGCACGCCAAGCACGAGCACCACGGGAGTAAGGGGGGATTTCATCATCATTGCTCCACTGTATGAGCCGCCAGTCTGCCGCAACACGGTGAGTGCGGCATCAAATTGGCTGTTCTGCATACTTTTTTGCCGTTTGTGACTTGTGGCACATGGCAGAGTAGGTTTGGTGTATTACTTTACCAGCACACCAACACGAAGGAGCTCCGCCATGAACCACACCGCCCCCCACACCGTCGCCACCGCCATCAACAATACCGCGCCTGTCCGCCGCGCTTCGACGCCCGCCAGCGCCCCGCTGCAACGCCGTCAACGCGATCTGGGGGTGGGCTATGGCCGCAGCAGTGGTTACGCCGATGGTCAGCGCCGCTATGCCCCGGTCAACCGCAGCCCCGAAATGTTCCGGGTATGCTGAGCATCCAGTCAATCGCGATCCGCCATGTTCCGTCCCGATATCACCCTTGAACAGCTCAACCAGTGGTCTGCCGACACCTTGATGCAGCCGCTTGGCATCGTCTTCAGTGAGATCGGCCCGGATTATCTGCGCGGCACCATGCCGGTCGATGCGCGCACCCATCAGCCCTACGGCCTGCTGCACGGTGGTGCCTCGGCAGCATTGGCGGAAACACTCGGCAGCACCGCCGCCGGGATGTGCGTGGCCGAGGGCGAGGGCGTGGTCGGCATCGAGATCAATGCCAACCATCTACGCGGCGTGCGTCAGGGCATCGTCACCGGCACCGCCCGCGCGCTGCATGTCGGGCGCAGCACGCAGGTGTGGGAAATCCGCATCGAGGACGAGACCGGGCAGCTGGTCTGCATCTCGCGCCTCACGCTGGCGGTGGTTCGTCGGCGCGATTGAGCGGCAAGCCACACCCCTCCGGTGTTGTAGCGCAACATCGCCGCGGGCGGTATCGTGTCGCGATGTCGTCGCGCCCCGATTCCCCGCTCAAACGTACTGGCCGTTATCTGTGGCGTGCGCCATTCCTGCTTTGGCATTTGCTGGTCGATTTGCCGATCGTGCTGCTGCTGTTGGTATTGCCGACCCGGCACATCAACGTGCGCGGCATCCGCTTGGAATATCGGTTGATCCGCTGGTGGTCGCGTTGGCTGATGAAGGCATTCGGGATGCATGTGCAGGGGGTTGGCCAGCCGCTGCCGGGCGCGACGATGTTTGTCGCCAACCACATCAGCTGGGCCGATATCGTGGTGCTGCACAGCCAGCGCATGATGGGCTTCGTGGCCAAACGTGAGATCGCCGGCTGGCCGCTGGTCGGCTGGATGGCGACCAAGGCGGAAACGATTTTTCACCAGCGCGGCAGCCAGGAATCACTGGGCGATGTGTTGGGCCTGATGAGCGAGCGCCTCAACAGCGGCCATTCGGTCGGTGCCTTCCCCGAGGGCGGCACCCGTGGTGGTGGCCCGCTTGGCCCGTTCCATGCACGCATCTTTACCGCCGCCGTCGAAGCCGGGGTGCCGGTACAGCCGGTAGCGCTACGTTATGGCGAAAACGGCGCTGCGCAAACCCGCGTTGCGTTCAGCGCGCGCGAAAATTTCATGCAGAACTTCGTGCGTGTGCTGGGCGATCCGGCAATCCCGGTCGATGTGGTGTTTCTTGAGCCGATCCTGCCCGGCACGCCGGAAGCCGAGGGCCGCCGCCGCATCGCCGATATCGCCCGCAGCCGCATCGCGGCGGTGCTGCCCGCCGCATGAGTATCCTGCGCAGCCCATTCGTTGCGCCGCGCTCCTTGCGTAACCCCCATCTGCAATCGGTGCTGTCATCCAGTACCGCGCGCGCGCGTCATGCCGAGCGCCGATTGGCGGCAACCAATGCCCGGCATCAAACCCTGACCCTGCAAATCGAGGACGGCACCCGCCTGCAAGGTGTGCTGAGCCAGACCGACGGCCGCCATCCCGGCACGCTGGCCGTGCTCCTGCACGGCTGGGAAGGCAGCGCCGAATCCAACTATGTGCGCACCGCCGCCGCCCGCCTGCTGGCCGATGGCTTCAGCGTGTTCCGGCTCAATTTCCGCGATCACGGCGATACCCATCATCTGAACGAGGCGATCTTCCATTCCGGCCGGATCGGCGAGGTGGTCGCGGCCACCCAGACGCTGGTGCGCCAGCTGGATGTGCGGCGCCTGCTGGTCGGTGGCTGGTCGTTGGGCGGCAATTTCGCCCTGCGCTTGGGCCTTCATGCCGAACGCGCCGGCTTGCCGTTGGCGGCAATCGCCGCGGTCTGCCCGGCAATCGACCCGGCCCGCACCATGGATGCGATGGAAGCCGGAATGCCGCTGTATCTGCGTTACTTCGAGCACAAATGGCGCAGATCACTGGCCCGCAAGCGCGCGCTGTTCCCGGATATCCACGATTACGATGACAGCGTGCTGAAGCTGCGGATGCGCCCGCTGACCGCCTATTTCGCCGAGCAACACACCCAATACGGCTCACTGGAAGGCTATTTCGATGCCTATTCGGTGGCTGGCGAGCGCCTCACCGGGTTGCCGGTCGATGCCCATATCCTGATGACCGAGGATGACCCGGTGGTGCCGGTCGATGACTTCCATCACATCGCCCGGCTGCCGCGCGTGCATGTCGAACTGGCTCAATACGGCGGCCATTGCGGGCTGCTGCTTGATTGGCGGATGCGTGGCTATGCCGAGGTCTGGATGGCCGAACGCTTTGCCGCCGCCATCGACATGGATTGAACGCAGAAGCAATTAATCTGGGCCGAATTTGCCGACGAGCCCCGCGATGAAACTGCACAGCAACAGCTTTGAACACGCCAAGCCGATCCCCGCCGAATTCGCCCTCGGGGCTGCTGATGGCTTTGCTGGCAACCGCAACCCGCATCTGGCCTGGAGTGATGCGCCGGACGGGGTGAAATCCTTTGTGCTGCTCTGCATCGATACCGATGCACCGACCGATGCCACGCTGGCCGGCAAGGAGGGCGTGGAAATCCCGGTTGAGCATCCACGCGGTGATTTTGTCCACTGGGCAGTGATCGACATCCCCGCCGCCACCCGCGAGATCGCCGCCGGCAGTGCCTCGGACGGCGTCAGCAAAGGCGGCAAAGTGGCCACGCAACTTGTTGGCGGCGCACGTCAGGGCTTGAACGATTACACCGGCTGGTTTGCCCACGATAACAGCGGCATGCGCGGTGATTACTTTGGCTACGACGGCCCGTATCCACCACCGAACGACCTGCGCACGCATCGTTATTTCTTCCGCCTGTTTGCGCTCGACATCGCCACACTCCACCTGCCGGAAAAATTCACCGCCCGCGATGCACTGGCCGCGATCCACGGCCATGTGCTGGCCGAAGCCAGCACCTACGGCACCTATCGTTTGCATGATTGAGCCTGCTGCCGAGTCTTGATATCGGGGTGTCGGCTCAGCGTATCGATAAACATCGGATGCGCCGCCGCCTTCTGCCAACACCGTCCAAGCCCGGATCACCTCACGATGCCGGCTTGCGTGATGAGCCCAACTTGCGGGTCAGCGTATTGCGCCCCAAGCCCAACCGCTCCGCCGCCTGGCCGCGGTGACCATCGCTGGCGGTCAATGCGGCTTGCAGCAGGATGCGGTCAAAACGTGCGCGGGCATCGGCATGCAGATGTTCGGCCCCATTCGCCAGTTGTGCGCCCGCCCATTGCGCGAGGGCTTGCTCCCATTCTTCGCTGCCATGCGTGCTGCGCAGATCGACACCAAGATCGGCGCTGCCGATGCGCTCGCCCGCTACCATCGCCGCCAGACGCCAGCACAGGTTTTCCAGCTCGCGCACGTTGCCGGGCCAATCATGCTGTTGCAGGCGCTGCAGCGCGGTCTTGGCGAAGTGCTTGGGCTTGAGCGCAAGTTTCCGGCAGGCAGCGGCAAGAAAGTTTTTCGCCAGCATCGGCACATCATCGCGGCGCGCGCGCAATGGCGGCAACGCCAGCCGCACCACATCAAGCCGATGCAGCAGGTCGGCGCGAAAGCGGCCCTGTCCCACCAGTGATTCCAGCGGCTGGTGGGTGGCGGCGATGATCCGCACATCGACCCGGATCAACTCGCGGCCACCGACGCGAAAAAATTCGCCCTCGGCCAACACCCGCAGCAAACGGGTTTGCAACGAGGCTGGCATGTCGCCGATTTCATCGAGAAACAAGGTGCCGCCATCGGCCTGCTCGAAACGGCCGATATGGCGCCTGGCCGCGCCGGTAAAGGCACCAGATTCGTGGCCGAACAATTCGGATTCAAGCAATTCGGCGGGGATCGCCGCGGTGTTGAGCGCGACGAAGGGTTTGGATGCGCGCGCTGATTCGGCGTGTACGGCACGCGCAACCAGTTCCTTGCCGGTGCCGGTTTCGCCGGTGATGAGCACGTTGAGCGGTGCCTGCGCAACCCGGCCGATGGCGCGGAACAGCGCACGCATCGCCGGGGTACTGCCGATCAGCGTGGCATCGGTATTGGCGATTTTTTCGCCATCCTCACTGGCTGCGTCATCACCGTGATCGCGGATCTCGCCCAGCGCCCGTGCGGCCAGCGCGGTGGCATCGTCCAGATCAAAGGGCTTGGATAGAAACTCATACGCGCCGCCACGGAATGCACCTGCGGTGGAGGCGACATCGGTATAGGCGCTCATCACGATCACCGGCAATCGCGGCTGTACGGCCTTCAATTTGTCCAGCAGCACCAAGCCGGTGTCGCCGGGCATGCGCACATCGGTGAACAGCAAGGCCGGTGCGGGCTTGGTTGCCAGCGCCAGCAAGGCGTCATCGGCTGAAGAAAATGGCTGTACCTTGTAACCGGCCTCGCGCAGTGCCGCGACCAGCACGAAACGCACGCCGTGATCGTCATCAACCACCCAGATCCGCTCAGTCATCTTCGTTCTCTTGTTCCGGCAGGGGCAGCAGCAGGGTGAACACGGTATGGCCGGGACGCGAGCGGAAGCTCAAGGCCGCGCGATGCTCGCGTGCGACTTGTTGCGCCAGCGCCAGGCCCAGCCCACTGCCTTCGGCGCGCCCGGTCACCAGTGGCAAAAACACCTGCTCGGCCAACTCATCGAGGATGCCGTGACCGTCATCGATGATGTCCAGTCGCAACGCAAGCGGATGCACCACATCGGCGATGCGTACGCCATGCTCGGCACGGGTACGCAGGCTGACCTGCCCGGCCCCGGCCTCCAGGGCGTTGCGTACCAGATTCCACACCGCCTGGGTCAGGCGGTCACTGTCACCGATGATGTCCGGCAGGCTGGGGTCGTAATCGCGGATCAGGCGCACCGCCCAGCCCGCGTCGGATTCGGCCAATCGGCGCACGCGATCCAGCACGGCATGCAGATTGAGCGGCACATGCGGCGTGGCCGGTGCCGGTGACATCAGGCGGTCAAGCAAGGCAGCAAGGCGATCCACTTCATCGCCGATCAGGTTGGTCAGTTCCCGAGAAACGGCATCCTCGTGCTTGCGCGAAAGCAATTGCGCCGCGCCCTTGATCCCGGCCAGCGGGTTGCGCAGCTCATGCGCCAAGCCCTTCAACGCGGCAGCGAGGGCGGCGGGCAATAGTGCACCGGCCTCGTTGTCGGCAAATTCATCGACCGGATGGGCTTCGATCAAGCAACCTTGCTGCCAATGCCGCAGCCACAGATCGGCAAAGCGCAGCTCGCCGCTGCCGGGGATCGCCATCGCCACTTTGCGCAAGCCCGGCAGCGGTGTTTCGTCATCCAGCCGCGTCAGACTTTCGGCCAGCCTCGTGCCTTGCGCCTCCAGCGATGCCAGCGGCTGACCCAGCAGGCGGCGCTGGCCGACACCCAACCAACGGGCAAACGCCGGGTTGCAACCGATGATCACGCCATTGGCATCGCACCACAGTAGCGGCGTGGCGAGTTGATCGGCGGCGGGCGGTGCGGCAGCGGGCATTGCACCATTATGGGGATAAAGCCGGGTGTGGCGAAATCCATCAAAGCAACCATTCGACCGGCAGCACACCGATGATCGCCAACATCACCTGCTGGAAACCACTGGTATCGGGTTCCTGTTGATAGGTGTGACGTTTGCCATCGGCCAGCGTTTCCTGCCAGACCATATGGCCATCGGGGGTCAGCTCCGGGCGGTAGCTGATGTATTCGATTTGGTGGTCGAACACATCGGTCACCCGTTTGGCCATCGTCGGGCTTTCGATCAGAAAGCCCATCTCGCAGTTGAGCATGACAGAGCGCGGATCGAAATTGAACGAGCCGATGAACACGCGCTCATCATCGATTGCAAAGGTCTTGGCATGCAGGCTGGCCCCGGACAGGCCAAACGGCTTCATTTGCTGATCGGCGGCAGTCGATGAGCCACGCAGTTTCATCTCGTACAGGCTGACGCCCGATTCCAGCAACGCGCGCCGGTACTTGGCATAGCCGGCATGCACCGCCACCACATCGGTGGTATTGAGCGCATTGGTCAACACCCGCACCTGCTTGCCGGCGCGCGCGAGATTGCTGAAGTAGGCGACGCCCTCCTTGCCGGGGATGAAATAGGCCGATACCACATCCATCCGCCGCTCGACCGTGCCGAGAATCTCGGCCAACCGCATCGCCATCAATTGATCGCGGCGCGCCTTGCCCTGGCCCTTGATCGGGTCATCGGCGACCAGATGCACCCGCGTCCATTCCAGCAACGCATCCTGCTCGGCATAACGGGTGGCGGTGCTCTGCATCTCGTGGAGCAGCACCCGGGTCTGGTCATCGGCCTTGACTGCGGCATTGCGCGCGGCCAATCCGGCTGCATCGCCCGCGCCTTTCACCAGTGATTCAAGCGCGAATACCGAGCCGCTGTTCCAGTACGCATCAAACACCCGGCTGGTATCGGCCACTATCGTGCCGGTCGCCAGTACGTCCATGTCCTTGAAGTAGGTCTCGCCGATCTCGAAATACTCATCGCCGATATTGCGCCCGCCGATGATCGTGACGGCACCATCGACGATCAGCGATTTGTTGTGCATGCGCCGGTTCATGCGCAGGAAATCGAACGCGAAACCCAGCAGCTTGGGTTTGCGCACGGTCGATGGATTGAACAGGCGGATGTGGAAATTCGCCCCGGCATTGAGCGCGGCCAGATAACCATCCAGACCATCGATGCCGTTGTCGTCAAGCAACAGACGCACGCGCACGCCGCGCGCGGCAGCGCGCTCCAAGGCATCGAGCAACAAGATGCCGGAACTGTCGTCGTGCCAGATGTAGTACTGGGAATCAATCGAATGCTCGGCGCGCTCGATCAGCGCCAACCGGCTGGCCAGCGCATCGCGGCCATCGGCCAACGGCAGCACCCCGGTCAGGCCCGGATGCTCCGCCGCCGCGGTCAGCATGTAGCGGCCCAGCCGGGTATCGGCACTGACCGGCAATGCGCTTTCCACCGCCCGGCCGCTGATATCCGGCAACGGCCACAGCCAGCGGCCAACCAACAGCGACACCGCCGCCATCACGGCGACGATCACGATCCGTTTGATCCACTTCAACATGCCGTCCTGCCCCGGTTGCCGCGCGGGCGTGCGCGCAAGCAAAACTAAAGTGGCAACACGCGGTTTGTCCAGCATCGCCCACGTAGCCAGCAACATGGTTTTCGTTTATCCCGTGGCTGGCGTGCGCATCGTGCTCGCTGCGATCGGTGCCTGAGAATCGATCCACCCCAATGCCGATTGCTGCACTGCGCCTTTTCCGCACCCAAGGACGCGCATACCCTCGGCTCACGCATCGGCCGCACGACGCGGCTGGCGATCACGGAGAAGCAGATCATGGGGACGATGATGGCGGATTTGGGCAAGGCGATAGCGCGGGGCTGGTGGATCCTGTTGCTGTTTGGCCTTATCTCGGTGGCCTTCGGCATCATGGCGATCTTGCGGCCATTCCAGACCGCTGCGGCACTGACTTGGGTGTTTGGCATCTATGCGCTGGCCGAGGCCATCGTCGGCGTGTTTGCCCTCCTCGACAAAGCCAACAGCACGCCCAAGGGTTGGCTGCTGTTCTACATTCTGGTCTCGACCGGCTTCGGCATCCTGGCGATCATGAACCCGGTCAGCATGGCGAACTCCATCCTGCTGGTACTGGCGATCTGGCTGGTGATCGCCGGCATCTTCCGCGTTGTCTGGGCGATCCGCATCCGCAGGGTGATCAACAACGAATGGCTGTTGATCCTGAGCGGCGTGCTGATCATCCTGCTTGGCGCGCTGTTCTTCGCCTATCCGTTGGCCGGGATTTTCACCCTGACGCTCTGGATCGGCATCGCCGCGCTGGTCTATGGCGTGTTCCAGATCATCGCCGCGTTCAACCTGCGCAAACTGGCCTGAGCGCGCTCACCGGCTTTCACGCCATGACGTGGAAGCCGGCATCGGCATAAGTGACCGAGCCGGTCATCGCGGCACCGGCATCGCTGGCGAGGAAGGCGGCGATGCGGCCAATCTCGGCGACATCGACCAATTTGTTGGCCGGGGTGCGCTCCTGCACCTTGTTCAGCAGCTCGTCAAACCGCCCGATGCCGGATGCCGCACGGGTTTTTACCGGGCCGGTGGACAGCGCATGGACATGGATGCGCTCATCGGCCAGATCCGCGGCCAGATAGCGCACGCTCGATTCCAGCGCGGCCTTGACCGGGCCCATCAGGTTGTAGTTTTCCACCACGCGCTCGGCACCAAAGAAACTCACCGTCAGCAACGCGCCGCCCTGTTTGATCAACGGCCGCGCCAGTTTTGCCATGCGGATGAAGCTGTGGCAGGAGACATCCATCGCCATCGCAAAACCTTCCGCACTGCAATCGGCAAGCGGCACATGCAGGTCCTCGCGCCGGGCAAAGGCAATCGAGTGCAGCAGGAAATCAAGCTGGCCCCATTCGCCCTCGATGCTGGCGAACACCGCTTCAAGCTGGCCCGGCTCGCGCACATCACAAGGCACGATGATCGGCGCGCCCAACGCCTCGGCCAATGGGCGCACATGCGGCTCGGCCTTGGCGTTGAGATAGGTGATGGCAAGTTCGGCACCGGCCTGGCGAAAGGCCTCTGCACAGCCGTGGGCGATGCTGTCGGCGTTGGCGATGCCGATCACCAGGCCGCGTTTTCCAGCGAGATCAAGAATGCTCATGTTGGCTCCTTGGGGTTAAGGGTTCTGGCTTTTTTGGGTGCTGCAACAAACCCGGGGTGCGGCGCTGCCATCCGTCGGCCGGAACCGTTTGCCGCATGGATGCGGCGACCGAGCCTCCATGGGCGGATTCACGGCGTGTCCCGGCTGGCGGATGGCGGCGGCGCAGGGCGATGCAACTGCTGTGGAGATCATCACTTCGGCCCGGCCCTTGCGTGCTTGATGCGGACAGGTTTTCGCTTCAGATGATTTTGTTGAACCATCTCCACTGACATACCCCTCAAATCAAGCGCGCGACGGATTCCGCGATCACCCGCTCCTCATCGGTGGCGATCATGCGGATGGCGAGGCGGCTGTCTTCGGCATCCAACCGCCACGCATTCTCTGCGTTGGCGGCTGCGTCGATTTTCGCGCCCAGCCACGACAACTGCGCGCAGACCTTGGCCCGGATTGCCGGTTGGTGCTCACCGATGCCGGCGGTGAACACGATGCCATCCAGCCCACCCAGTGTATTGGCGAGTGCTGCGATACCGCGCGCGATGCGGAAGCAAAACAGGTCAATCGCTTCGGCGGCTTCCAGCGCGTCGCTTTCAAGCAATACCCGCGAATCGGCGCTGATCCCGGATACGCCCTTCAAGCCGCATTCGTGATACAGCCAATGCTGCAATTCATCGACGCTCATGCCGCGCTGCTGCTGCAGGTAAAGTGGCACGCCGGCATCGAGTTCACCCGGGCGCGTGGCCATCGGGATGCCATCGAGTGCCGAAAACCCCATGCTGGTATCGCGGCTGATGCCGTTTTCCATCGCGCATAAACTGGCACCGCTGCCGAGATGGGCGACGACTAATTTTTGTGCCGCCAACGCCGGCTCGCTGCGTTGCAATTCCTCGGCGATGAACTGATACGACAAGCCGTGAAAACCATAGCGACGCACGCCTTCATCATGCAGCGCGCGCGGGATCGCCATGCGGCTGACCAGTGGCGCGTGGCTGCGATGGAAGGCGGTATCGAAACAGGCGACCTGCATCTGCTGTGGACGCGCCGCACGCATCGCCCGCACCAGCCGCAAGCCGGCCGGTTGATGCAGCGGCGCCAATGGCGAAAGCCTGTCCAGCTGCGCGATCACCGCCTCATCCATCGGCACCGGCGCATCGAACAACATCCCGCCATGCACGATGCGATGCCCGGCGGCAACAAAGCCATCGCCCGGCCAACGGCGGTCGATCACCGCGAACACGGCCTCGATCACTTCGGCCAAATCATCGGTGATTGGCGCATCCAGATCGATACTTTCGCGTTGGCCGCCTTCGTTCAATTTCAGTTGCAACGGCGCAACGCGCAGATCAAGCACGCCACCGGCCAGCCTGCACACGCCCGTGGCATCGGCGCTGAACACGCCCAGCTTGATCGTTGATGAGCCGGCATTGAAGGTCAGCAGTTGGCTCATTTGGCCACCGGCACCGGCTTGGTATGGGCGACGATGCGCGCCAAGGCAATCGAGGCCAAGCGGGTGCGCACGCTATCGGCGCGGCTGGTCAGGATGATCGGCACCTTGGCCCCCAGCACCAGCCCGGCGCTATCGGCCTTGGCAAAATACATCAGTTGTTTGGCGGCGATATTGCCCGCTTCCAGATCCGGTGCCAGCAGGATATCGGCCTGCCCGGCCACCTTCGATTGGATGCCTTTTTCCTTCACCGCATCCATATCGATGGCGTTGTCGAAGGCCAGCGGGCCATCGACGAAGCCGTGTTCAATCTGCCCGCGCGCAGCCATCACGGTGAGTGCGGCGGCATCGAGGGTCGAGGCCATTTTCGGGTTCACCGTTTCCACCGCCGCCAACACCGCCACCTTCGGCTCGTTGACGCCCAGCGTGCGCGCCAGATCAATCGCGTTCTGCGCGATATCGCGTTTTTGCTCCAGCGTCGGTGCGATATTGATCGCGCCATCGGTCACCATGATCAGCTTGCTATAGGCCGGCACATCAAACAAAAACACGTGGCTCAACCAACGGTCGGTGCGCAGGCCATTGTCTTTCGCCACCACCGCCGAGAGCAGCTCATCGGTATGCAGGCTCCCTTTCATGATCGCATCGACCTCACCGCGCCCGGCCATCTGCGCAGCGATCTGCGCGGCGGCATGGCTATGCGCGGCATCGATCAACTCAATGCCATCGATCGACACCCCAGCGCTTTCGGCAGCCGCCTCGATGCGCTGCCGTGGGCCAATCAACACCGGCACAAACAGGCGCTCGTCATTGGCCTCAACCGCGGCCGAAATCGCCCGCGCGCTGCACGGGTGCACCACCGCGGCTCTGAGCGGCGGCAGGGTGTAGGCGCGCTTCATGCCGAGATCGAAAATGCGATGGCGGTTGACCTGCACTTCCGGCATTTCGGCGCGGTTGAGCTCGTGTTTTTCACTGGGCGCGATCACCTCGGCGGTGCCGGTCAACACCGCCCGGCCTTCGCCATCACTGCACAGGCAATCGAACACCACGATGCGCTTGTCGTCGCGTTTTTCGCGCACCGTCACCGTCGCGGTAATCACGTCGCCGGGCTTGACCGGGCGCAGAAAGCGCAAGTCTTGGCCCAGATAGATCGTGCCTGGCCCGGGCAGCTCATTGCCGAGCAGGGCCGATATCAGCGATGCCGTCCACATCCCGTGCACGATCACCTGACCAAAGCGCGAGCCGGCGGCGAACTCCTCATCCATATGCGCGGGGTTGACATCGCCCGATGTCGCGGCGAACAACGCGATGTCCTGCAAGCTGGCAGTGCGGGTCAGGGTGGCGGAATCACCGATGGCGATCTCGGAATAAATCTGATTGCGGATCTGGTTCATGTATCGATGCTGTCGTCGCGGTGGGGATGACTTTTTACCATCCGATGTTGACCGCCAGATTGCGCGGGCTCAAGGCATGGCATGGGCTGCGTGCAACCGGGCATCGGCGGATCAGCCGCATCCGCTCGCCCGGCGGCCTGATTGGCATCGTGTCTGAACCAGTACGACGCGCTGGCAGCGCCTGAACTGGATGCGCGTGCGCCAACGCAACTCACCCCGTCACCCCAGCGCAGGCTGGGGCCGATTGGCTTGCCTGTGTTACCTCAGCCGTAGAAGGCAATGGATTCCAGCCTGCGCTGGGGTGACCAAGGGCGGGCTTGCTGGAATGATGAAGCAGTACAGGTAAATCACCGGCTGAGACACGACGTCAATCCGGGCCCGGGGGCAGGCACAAGCCGCTACCGCGGTGCTTACTCCCTCACCAACGCATACAAGATGCGCAGATCGTCAGGCTCAAACAGCGGCAGAGTGGCTGGATCGGCATCCGCATTGCGCCCGCCATCATCGATGCCACGAAAGCGCAGCCGGAACGAATGCAATGCCGCATGTGGTTTTGCCAGCGGATAACCGATCAGACGCAGTGCATTCCAGCCATCAAAACCGGCCGGCGCATCGGCCAACTCGCCCTGTGGCCAGATGCCGAAGCCGGCCTCGGCCAAGCGCTGCCACGGAAACCAGTGGCCCGGATCAATCTTGCGGCCGGGGGCCAGATCGGCATGACCGACCACCTCGGTGCGCGGGATCGAATGGCGCGTGGTGAGATCATCCAGCAGGCGGATCAGTGCCGCGATTTGCGCATCGGCAAACGGCTCGCTGCCGGTATTGACGATCTCGATGCCGATGGACGTGTCGTTCAAATCCCGCATCGTGCCCCAGCGGCCATCGCCGGCATGCCAGGCACGCAGATGATCCGGCACCAGTTGCAACAGGCGGCCATCACGATCGAGCAGGTAATGCGCGCTGACCGGATGCGCACGCTTGGCATCGCTCAATATCTGTCGGCTGCCCTCCAGCGTGTCCTCGACCGTGTAATGCAGCACGATGATCGATGGCTTGCGCACACTGTGATTGGGCGATGCGCGATATTCGGCCAGCGGGCTCAACTGGCCGGGCGGGATCGTGCTGCAGGCGGCAAGCAGTAGAGCCAGTGCAAGAGTGGTGATCGTGCGCATGGCGCGATCATAAGCCCGATGGATGGGGCGCGCGCAAGCGAACCGTCAGGGCGCATCCCCCGAGCGACGATAAATGGAGCCTTCTCGGGCCAATTCATCATAAAGGCGCAGCTTGCCTTCGCCGAGACCCACTATTTTCAAACGGATTTCAGGATGCTCACCTGAGCGCGAGGTGATGACCAGCCGGCAGTGTTCAATCTTCCATGTGGCTTGCATGAGATCGGGGCGCTGATGAAGCCATGAGTTGAATGTGCGAGTGCCCGCGTCAACCTCAAGCAAAAATTCCTCGAAGTTTCCGGCTTGACTGCTCTTGCTCCAATAGCCAAGCAGATCTTTCTCGGCAACCGGGCAAACCACGGCGGCCGTGGTGGGGTTTGATACCGCAATCAGAAACAGCAATGCAGCGATTTTTCTCATTGGTCTTGCCACTTCAGGGAAGCTCTGAACAATCCGTCATTCCAGCGCAGGCCGCAACCCGGCGACTTGGAAGCCATTGAAAACCGAAGACGCCGAACCCCAGCCTTCGCTGGGGTGGCGATCAAAAACGATGTGTTCCGAGCCACGCCGACGGCATCGGCATCAGAGCGTGTAATACATCTGGTACTCAAGCGGGTGGGTTGCGGCGCGGAAGCTGGTCACTTCCTTCATCTTCAGCGCGATGTAGCCATCGATGAAATCATCGGTGAACACGCCGCCAGCCTTGAGAAATTCGCGGTCCTTGTCCAGTGCTTCGAGCGCCTGATCCAGCGAATGGCAGACGGTGGGGATGTTCTTTTCTTCTTCCGGCGGCAGGTCGTAGAGATCCTTGTCGGCCGGTGCGCCCGGGTCGATCTGGTTCTTGATGCCATCCAGCCCGGCCATCATCAGCGCGGCAAAAATCAAATAGCCGGTGTTCATCGGGTCGGGGAAACGCATCTCGATGCGGCGCGCCTTCGGGTTGGACACATACGGGATGCGGCACGAAGCCGAACGGTTGGATGCCGAGTAAGCCAGCATCACCGGCGCCTCGTAACCCGGCACCAGTCGCTTGTAGCTGTTGGTGGTGCTGTTGGCGAAGGCATTGATCGCGCGGGCGTGCTTGAAGATGCCGCCGATGTACCACAGCGCCATCTGCGAAAGACCGCCGTAGCCATCGCCGGAGAACAGATTTTGCCCGCCTTTGGCCAGGCTCTGGTGCACGTGCATGCCGCTGCCGTTGTCGCCAACAATCGGCTTCGGCATGAAGGTCACCGTCTTGCCGTAACGGTGGGCAACGTTCTTGACGATGTATTTCATCGTCAAAAGATCGTC
>JAUNTK010000144.1 GCA_030538735.1 Pseudomonadota bacterium | reverse complement strand
GGGCCATGAACAGCGGGTAGCGTTTATTGTCGATGGAATCGTCCGGGATGCGACACCTATGTAGTGACCCATCTGCCTGTGGGTCTGCGCGGCTCCCCAGACAACGTGCTGCTGAATGTCATGGATATGCAGAGAGCCAACGCCAACGGGGGAAAAACCTCCTTCATTCGCACATCGACTCCAATGGGCGAGGGCTTGGAAATGATCTCGGGCGGGCGGGTCGGCTCCCACTGCTTCCCCACATCGCATTTCAAATATGCCGCCTCGGCCGACCAAGCCGCCGTGGGAATCAGCCGATTCGTGGTACACGGCGATTATTTGATCGAATACAGCCTATCGATTCCAGCATCGGCGACTGCCTCTCAACCCGAAATGATCACGCTGGGTCAACGCGCCATGGATGCGTTTGTAAACGGCCTTATACCGCCCACTGATTGAGTCATTGATTTAACTACCAACAATCAATTCTTCTCTGATTTTCGGGAAAGCGATTACCAAGGGCAAAGACAAAATGAGTACTGCCATGTTACCGCGAAAAATTGCATCTATGGCCGCAACCACCCTGCTGCTCGCCACCACCGGATGCAGTTCCGCCATGAACATGAACCCGAGCGTCTCCCCCGATCCAAACAACTCGACCAGCCCGTCGGAAAAGACCCTGTGGGAGTGGCCACTGCGGTTTACCGCACATAATTTCAGCGCATTCACCTATAGCACCTATGGTGCCAAAGTCATCTACGGGCACCGTCCCTACATCAACGCGCCTGATGACAAGCTGCAGATTTCATCTGAATCATTAGGTGAAAAATACCCCGATAACTTGGGGGCCAGCCATCTGTCGATCCGCAATTTCCCGCCGCCCGCCATTGTCACATGGCGCTCGAAAGACGGCACACCGCACCGTGCTGAAGTGGATATGGCCGACATCTTCAAGGACGGACTGATTCGCCACAATCTACGGCGCGAGGAAATCGCCAACAATAGAAACATTTTCGTCCCTGACATCATTCTTGAGGTCAACGACCGCACCATCAATGTCTATATGCGTGCACGAATCTCGACAAAAGAAGAGCAAGAACCCGGCAACAAGTACAGTCGATACCGATATGACCTGATCAAGGTCTATTCCAAAACATACTGACGGAGCGCGACATCATGGGCAAAGGCAGCGGTGAGGTTCGTCAAGACCCGGCAACTCAGGCCGATCTAGATCGCTATACCGAAGCCGAGCAGCAGTTGGCGCAGATGCAAGCACCGGCACCGCGGCAGCGCAACAATCCACAAGTGCGGCTCAACCCCTCACGATGAAAGACAATATAACGGCGCTGCCCGCTGCTTGAGCACTATCAACCGGGTTGCCAACAGATAGCTAACGGCGTTATAAGAGTCTTGGCAAGGAGAGAGCATATGCCCCGACCATCTTTCGCCCGCAGGTCGCAGCACCTCGCTGCAGCTGCCCTGCTGATCGCCACCACCGGATGCAGTTCCGCCATGAACATGAACCCGAGCGTCTCCCCCGATCAAAGCAACTCGACTAACCCGCCGGAGAAGACCCTATGGAAGTGGCCACTGCGGTTTACCGCACATAATTTCAGTGCATATACCTATAGCACCTATGGTGCCGAAATCCGCTATGGTCACTCCCCGTTCATGAAAGAACCGGATGACAAGCTGCAAATATCATCGGCATCGTTGGGAGAAAAATACCCCAACAACATGCAGGGTAGCCATCTATCGATCCGCAACTTTCCGCCGCCTGCCATTGTCACCTGGCGCTCCCAAGACGGTACGCCACACCGTGCCGAAGTGGATATGGCCGACATCTTCAAGGATGGGTTGATTCGCCACAATTTACGGCGCGAGGAAATTGCCAACAACACCAATATGTTTGTCCCCGATATCATCCTTGAGGTCAACGACCGTACCATCAATGTCTATATGCGGGCACACATCAGCACCAAGGCACTGCAAAAACCCGGCAACAAGTACAGTAACTTCCGAAATGACCTGATCAAGGTCTATTCCAAAACATACTGACGGAGCGCGACATCATGGGCAAAGGCAGTGGTGAGGTTCGCCAAGACCCGGCAACCCAAGCCGATCTGGATCGCTATGCCGAGGCCGAGCGGCAGTTGGAGCAGATGCAAGCGCCGGTACTGCTGCAACACGACAATCCACATCAGCGCCTGTATATCGCCGCCATGGATGGCACGGGGAACAGTATTTACAAGGATGCGCCGGAAACTTGGAGTGCGGTAGGCAAAATTTACGATCAAGTCAAAACCCTGAACAAAGCCGGGCTATCAAATATTCAGACGGGCTATGTCGAAGGCATCGGTACCCAAGACAACAAGCTTGCCAAAGGCTGGGATGGTCTGACTGGTCATACCTTCGAAGAGCGTCTCGAAACCGCGTATCACAAATTCTGCGTACAGGCCAAGCAATGGCTTGAAGAAGACCCAAACGCCGAAATCCGCGTTGCCGCAGTCGGTTTTAGCCGTGGGGCCGAGCTATCCGCCGCGCTAACCCGCGTCATCCACGAACGCGGCATCATGGACCCAGAATCGGCCAAAATCGAAATGGACAGCAAGGGCTTGGTCACCCGTGCGGAATACACCCAGCAACTGGTGCCGCCGGGCCAAACCATGCAAGCCGTGATGCTGTTCGACCCCGTGGCTACCAATATCACCGAGCATGACCGCCGTTTGCCAGCATCGGTGGTAGGCGGGTTTTCCATCATGTCGCAAGACCGTCGCGACCAGTTCAAGGGCAACCGCCTGATTCCAGACGGCATGACCGAGGCTGGCCGGTTTCTCAGCGTCACCGTACCCGGTGCGCATAGCGATACCGGCAATACCTACCGCACCAATGGCTTGGGCATACTTAGTGCCAATATGGCGGTGGATTTTCTCAATAGCCTGAGCGACCGCGATTTTCTGACCAAGCAAGCGGTCTCCCAAGACCCGGCCCAATACGTCATCCATCGCTCCGAAGACCATATGCTGCTCTACACCACGCGCGGCTTCCGCGATGGCGAGCGCGATTTCATCGAACGGCCTGGCCCTGCCGGGCAATGCCGCATCGAGCCACAACCCGACTGTACCCGCAAGGCACCGGTTGACCCGGCACTTGATGACGGGGTGCAGCGGCAGCCGGTCCGCATCCAGCCAGCCGACAAGCCCCCATCACTGGAGATGCAACAAAAGGCCGATCTGGACCCGGTCAGCGCCCTGTTCAACCGCATGACTGATGCCACGCTGCGCGGTGATACCAGTGCCGCACTGCAGGCAGGCCGCGAGTATGCACAAAGCCCGGACGGGCAAGCGTGGTTGCAGCAAGGGCGGCAATCCAATATCGAGCAGCAACTGGCGCAAGAACGCGAACAAGCCGCACAACTGGCGCAACAACAGCAGCAAGCGGAAATCCAGCGCGCCCCTGTGATGCGCCTATAAACGAAAACCATTGGGGAGTGGAGGAATCTGCATGGATGTACGGGATTTGCAGGAAATGGCATTGCGCTTGTCGGCTTTTGCCGATGCGCTGGAAAAGCGCATGGCACAGACCGCATCGGATGCCCAGCACAACACCCAGGCGATGGCGAAATCGGCCCAGGTGATGACCATGCAGGTGGATCGCCTTTCGCACGATGCCATTTCCGCCGTCCGCCAGGAGAGCCGTGCCGCCGTGCAAGCCGGTCTTGACGAGGGCATACGCCCCGGAATCGACCAGTTGAACAAGACCAGCCGCACGCTGATCGAAGCAGCCAACGCCCTGCACACACAATCGCAAATGCTCAAGCGCACCCACCGTTCGGTGACATGGATGGCAGGCGCGGCCTTGTTGATCGGGGCCTTGCTGGCTGCCGGCGGCAGCAGTTATCTGGTCTGGAAGAATCAACAGGAGCTCAAGCGTGGCGAGTTCGCACGCGACATTCTCGATGCCACCAAATCCGGCGCCCTCAACCGTTGCGGCAACCAACTATGCGCACGGGTCGGCGACACACCAGAACATTACAAGGACAACGGCGAGTACGTGCTGCTGAGGTGAGGTAGGCAGCAGCAACCTCCAGCCAGCCCCGTTGCCCTGCCACGACAAGACCTGACCGCCGCCACATGCGATAATGCCCGGCCATCCCGCGCGGATGGCCTGAATCCCTCCCCTGCCCGCCGCCCCGTGCCCTGCATGGCGTGGCCGGGCCTGCAACGTACAGGTCGCCCCATGTCCTCGCAATACATCTACACCATGAACCGGGTATCCAAGGTGGTGCCGCCGAAGCGGCAGATCATCAAGGACATCTCGCTCTCCTTCTTCCCCGGCGCCAAGATCGGTTTGCTGGGCCTGAACGGCGCGGGCAAATCGACCGTGCTGAAGATCATGGCCGGCGTCGATACCGATTTTGACGGCGAGGCGCGCCCGCAGGCTGGCATCAAAGTGGGCTATCTGGAGCAGGAGCCGCAACTGAACCCGGAGCACACGGTGCGCCAGGCCGTGGAAGAAGGCGTGGGCGATGTGCTGCAGGCACAGGCCGCGCTGGATGCGGTGTATGCCGCGTATGCCGAAGAAGGCGCGGATTTTGATGCGCTGGCCAAGGAGCAGGAGCGCCTTGAAGCGATCCTCGCCGCTGGCGATGCCCACACGCTGGAAAACCAGCTGGAAGTGGCCGCCGATGCGCTGCGCCTGCCGCCGTGGGATGCGGTGATCGGCAAGCTTTCCGGTGGTGAGAAGCGCCGTGTCGCGCTATGCCGCCTGCTGCTGCAAAAGCCCGACATGCTGCTGCTGGACGAACCCACCAACCACCTTGATGCCGAATCGGTGGAATGGCTGGAGCAATTCTTGGCCCGCTATACCGGCACCGTGGTCGCCGTCACCCATGATCGCTACTTTCTGGATAACGCCGCCGAGTGGATTCTTGAGCTCGACCGCGGCCGTGGCATCCCGTGGAAGGGCAATTACACCGATTGGCTGGTGCAAAAAGACCAGCGCCTGAAGCAGGAAGAAAATCAGGAAAAGGCCCGCCAAAAAGCCATCCAGAAAGAATTGGAATGGTCGCGGCAAAACGCCAAGGGCGGCCGCAGCAAGGGCAAGGCACGTCTGGCGCGGCTGGAAGAGCTGCAATCGCAGGATTACCAGAAGCGCAACGAGACCAATGAAATCTTCATCCCGCCGGGCGAGCGCCTTGGC
>JAUNTK010000007.1:14206-36487 GCA_030538735.1 Pseudomonadota bacterium | reverse complement strand
AGCAATAATTGCAGGGTATGGCCGCCGACCAACCCCGTCGCACCCAACAGCACGACCCGGCTCATCGGCGTGCCTCGCGCCGCGCCTTGATCGCGCTGACCAGTGAAACCAGCAGGGTTAGCACGGTCAATGGAATCACTACGGTGGTCATCGCCAGCTCGTAATTGTCGAGTGCGTCATGGCCCTGCGCATCAAGCAGTAACCACGCGGTATAGGCGACATAGTAGCCGAGAAAAATCACGCCCTCCCACGGGGCGATGGTGTGGCCGGTGAAGAAGATTGGTAGGCAGGCGATGGCGACCGCGATCATCACCGGCAGGTCGAAACTAAGCGCGGCCGGTGCCACCGGCACGCCGCCTTGGGCGACAAGCGCGGTCAGGCCCAGCACCAGCAGGATGTTGAAGATATTGCTGCCAATCACATTGCCGACCGCCAAATCGCGTTGGCCGCGAGCAGCGGAAATGATCGAGGTGGCAATCTCCGGTAGCGATGTGCCGACCGCGACCACCGTCAGGCCGATCACCAACTCGCTCAAGCCCCACATCAGCGCGACTTGGCTGGCGGCATCAACCAGCAGGCGCGCACCGATCACCAGCAAGACCAGGCCGCCGAGAATCAGCAGGCCATTGCGCCAGGCGGCACCGGCGGGTTGGCGCATCACCGGGCTGGGGTCGATGGCATGATCGGGGTTTTTCCGCGCGGCATGCAGCAGCTTGGCGATATAGACGACCGCGCATAGCAGCAGCACGCCGCCTTCCCAGCGTGCGATGCGGCCATCCATCGCCATCAACATCACCAGCAGCGAGGCACCGATCATCACCGGCACATCCAGCCAGACCAGTTGCTTATCCACCACCAGCGGCACGATCAGGGCGACGAGGCCGAGGATCAGCAGCACATTGGCGATATTGCTGCCGATGATGTTGCCCATCGCCAAATCCGGTGCGCCTTGCAGTGCGGCCCCGAGGCTGATCGCCAACTCGGGCGCGCCAGTGCCCATCGAGACCACGGTCAGGCCGACCACCAGCGGCGTCAAGCCAAGCGCCAGCGCCAGCCGCGATGCGCCACGCACCAAAAGCTCCGCGCCAAGGATCAGCGCGGTGAGACCGGCGAGAAAGAGCAGTAACAACATCATGCGCAAAGGCTCTTGAAAGGTCAGAAAGGGTGACAGCGCGGATTGAATGGGACGCGCGTGCCGTGCGCTCTCAATGCCTGAAGTGGCGCACGCCGGTAAACACCATCGCCATGCCGTGCTCATCGGCGGCGGCTATGACTTCGTTATCGCGCATCGAGCCGCCGGGCTGGATCACCGCCTTGATGCCGGCCGCCGCGGCGGCATCGATGCCATCGCGGAACGGGAAGAACGCATCCGATGCCATCACCGAGCCGGGCACGGCCAAGCCGGCTTCATCGGCTTTGAGGCCGGCGATTTTGGCGCTGACCACGCGGCTCATCTGGCCGGCACCGATGCCGATGGTGCGCTTGTCTTTGGCGTAGACAATCGCATTGGATTTGACGTATTTCGCCACCTGCCATGCAAACAGCAGGTCGTCCATTTGCTTGTCGGTTGGCGCCAGTTGGCTGACCACGTTCAATTCATCACGGCCCACTTCGCGGTCATCCGCGCTCTGCATCAAGAGGCCCGACCCCACCCGTTTGACATCGATAAAGCCGGGCGCACGCGCCGCCATCGGGATGCGCAGCACACGCACATTGGCTTTGAGTTTGGCGTATTCCAGTGCGCCTTCTTCGTAATCCGGGGCGATCAGCACTTCGACAAATTGGCGATCCAGAATCGCCTTGCAGGTGGCCGCATCAAGCGGGGTATTGAAGGCGATGATGCCGCCGAAGGCGCTGGTCGGGTCGGTGGCGTAGGCCAGCTCGTAGGCATCGCCGGGGGCCACGCCCACCGCCACACCGCAGGGGTTGGCGTGCTTGACGATGACGCAGGCCGGCAGATCAAACTGGCGCACGCATTCCCACGCGGCATCGGCATCGGCCAGATTGTTGAAGCTGAGTTCTTTGCCTTGCAATTGGTTGAAGGTCGCCAGCGAGCCGGGCGCGGGGTGCAAATCGCGATAAAACGCGCCGGCTTGATGTGGGTTTTCGCCGTAGCGCAGGTCCATCACCTTGACGAAATTGCCATTGGATTGCGCGGGGAATTGCGCCGGTTCGCCATCGCCCAAGGATGAGAGCAAATCGCTGATCCGCGCATCGTATTGGGCCACGCGATTGAACGCGGCGACCGCCAACTGCCAGCGGGTCTGGCCCGATAGCGCGCCATCGTTGGCCCGCATTTCGGCGATCAGCGCCTCGTATTGCGCCGGGTCGGTGGCGACCGCGACACGGGCAAAGTTCTTCGCCGCCGAGCGCAGCATCGCCGGGCCGCCGATGTCGATGTTTTCGATCAGTTCGTCAAAACCCACGCCGGCTTTCTTCGATACGTCCTCAAACGGGTACAGGTTGAGCACCAAGAGATCGATTGCGGCGATGCCATGTTCGGCCATCACCTCATCATCGGTGCCGGCACGGCCAAGCAGGCCGCCATGCACCTTGGGGTGCAGGGTCTTGACCCGGCCATCCATCATTTCCGGGAAGCCGGTCAGCTCGCTGACATCCTGCACATCCAAGCCCGCCTCGCGGATCGCCTTGGCGGTGCCGCCGGTCGATACCAAGGCCACACCGTGCGCAGCCAAGGCGTGCGCCAGCGCGACCAGGCCGGTCTTGTCGGAGACGGAAAGCAGGGCGCGGCGGATGCGGCGGGCATCGCCGGTGATGGGGGTAAGGGGCATGGGCGTGGCCGGGTGCGGTGGGAACCGCCAAGTATAAAACCGGCCAGCCGGCTCAACCTTCGCTGATGCCGTATTCGCGTAGTTTTTTGCGCAGGGTGGCGCGGTGGATGCCCAGTAAATCGGCGGCGCGGCTTTGGTTGCCTTCGCAGTGGTTCAGCACTTCGACGAACAAGGGGATTTCGACTTCGCGCAGCACGATGCTGTGCAGGTCATCGGCATCACAGCCATCCAGATCGCCGAGGTAGCGGCGAATCGAGGCGGCAACGTGTTGGCGCAGCGGTGTTTGTTCGACGGTATTGCGATGTGGCACGGCGTGTTCGATCCCTTCTGAGCGCCCCTTGTCCACCGCGCTGCTTGGCAGGCGGGCGCGCAGTCTAGCGCGGTTTCAACGCCAATTCACTGAATACGTCGATCAGGGCGGCGGCAGGAAGGCGAATTGGAAGGCGACGGCTTCGCGGGCGGGCTCGTGGATGGCCAGTTGCACGCTGGCGGTTTGGCCGCTGCCGATCAGTGGCGGGTGGCCTGCGGGCAGATATTCGGCAGGCAAAAACGCACGCTCGGCCAGTGCTTGGCCGTTGGCATCCGACAAGGTGAGTTTCAGCCGCGGCCAGGCTTGCGGCCACGGTGCATCGTTGCGGAAGCCGGCGCTGACTTGCAGTACACCGGGCGCGGCCGGGTCGCTGCGCAGGGCGTGGCCGGACATGCGGAATGCGCCGACATCGCGCCATACCGGGAGATCGCAGCCAAGCACGGCGCAGGCACGCTCGGCCAGTGGGCGGGTGCGTGCATCGGCGGCCAATTCGCTGCGCCCGGCCAACAGCAAGAGCAGCAACAGGCTGGCCAGCAACACGCCGCAGCCGATCCAGGCGGCGATGCCAGCACGCGGCTGCTCGCCTGCCGGTGCGCTGGCGGCAAAACTGGGTGTGGCCGTGGCTTGGCGGGTATCGCTCATGGCGACATCCTAACCGCGTCGCCGCCCGCTGATGCGCACCCAATCTTCCATCCGCTCGACCTTCAACTGGTCGAACCACGGGGCGTAGCGCAGCAGCAATTCTTCATCCTGCCCGGCGAGGATGCCGGACATCGCCAATACGCCGCCCGCAGCAACCTGCGCGCTGATCGTTTCGGCGAGCTGATCGAGCGCGGCGGCCAAGATGTTCGCCACCACCACCGGGTACTGGCGCGTGGGCGCGGCAGCTGGCAGATGTACCTCGATGCGGCTGGCGAGGCCGTTGCGCTCGGCATTGTCGGCGGTGGCGATGATCGCCTGCGGGTCGTTGTCGATGGCGACGGCGTGCTTGGCGCCCAGCTTCAATGCGGCCAGCGCCAGGATGCCGCTGCCGCTGCCGAAATCCAGCACCTCGGCCCCGGCCAATACGCCGTCGCCGGCCAGTTGGTCGAGCCATTCAAGGCAGAGCGCAGTCGTTGGATGGGTGCCGGAGCCGAACGCCAAGCCCGGATCGAGACGGACGATGGCGGAGTCAGTGGTTTGTGCAGCTTCGGGTAGCGCGTGATTCCATGGCACGATCCAGACGCGCTGGCCAAAGTGCATCGGCTGAAACTGATCCAGCCACGCGCGCTGCCAATCCTGATCCTCGACGGTTTCGAGCGTGGCAGTGGAAAAATCCAGCGCCGGATGCGTTTGGCCCAGATGCGCCAGCAAGGCCGCGCCATCGGTATTGCCATCGAACAAGGCGGTCAACATCATCTGCTGCCACAGCGGGGTTTCACCGACGCCCGGCTCGAAGATCGCTTGCTCGTCCGGGGTTTCGGCATCGGCATCGGCCAGGGTTACCGATAGCGCGCCGGCATCTTCCAGCGCGCCTTCGTACTGCGTATGCGCGGCCTGTGAAACCGGCAAGGTGAGTTGCAGCCACGCCATCAGCCAAACTTCAACGAGCGTTCCTTGCTCTCGGCAAGGCGCTTTTCCAGATAGTGGATGTTCTGCCCGCCAGCGGCAAAGCCGGCATCGGCCATGATCCGTTGCTGCAACGGGATATTGGTCTTGATGCCATTCACCACCATTTCCGATAGCGCCACGCGCATCCGCGCAATCGCCTGTTTGCGGTCGGCACCGTGCACGATCAGCTTGCCGATCATCGAATCGTAATTCGGCGGCACCCGATAGCCTTCATACACATGCGAATCGACGCGCACGCCGGGGCCGCCGGCGGCATGGAAATGGGTAATCAGGCCGGGCGAAGGCAGGAAGCTATCCGGGTCTTCGGCATTGATCCGGCATTCGATGGCGTGGCCAGTCAGCACCACATCGTTCTGCTTGATGCTGAGTTTGCGGCCAGCGGCGATCAAGAGTTGCTCGCGTACCAAGTCGATGCCGGTCACCATTTCCGTCACCGGGTGTTCGACTTGGATGCGGGTGTTCATTTCGATGAAATAGAAGCGGCCGTTCTCGAACAAGAACTCAAACGTGCCGGCACCGCGATAACCGATGCGGATGCAGGCCTCGACGCAGACCTTGCCGATTTCCTCGCGCAGTTCCGGCGTGATGCCGGGTGCGGGCGCTTCTTCCACCACTTTTTGGTGGCGGCGCTGCATCGAGCAATCGCGCTCGCCTAGATGGATGGCATTGCCTTGGCCATCGGCCAGCACCTGGATCTCGACATGGCGCGGGTTCTCCAGGAACTTCTCCATGTAGACCATATCGTTGCCGAACGCGGCCTTGGCCTCGCTCTTGGTGGTGGCGATGGCATTGGGCAGCGCGGCCTCGGCATGCACCACGCGCATCCCGCGCCCGCCACCACCGCCGGCGGCCTTGACGATCACCGGGTAGCCGATCTCGCGGGCGATGCGAATGTTTTCGTCGTTCTCATCGCCAAGCGGGCCGCCACTGCCGGGCACGCAGGGCACGCCTGCGGCTTTCATCGCCCGGATCGCTTCCACCTTGTCGCCCATCAGGCGGATGGTGTCGGCTTTCGGGCCGATGAAGATGAAGCCGGATTCTTCCACACGTTCGGCAAAATCGGCGTTCTCGGAGAGAAAGCCGTAGCCGGGATGGATCGCCTGCGCATCGGTGACCTCGGCGGCGGCGATGATCGCCGGCATGTTGAGATAGCTCTCCGATGACGGCGCCGGGCCGATGCAGACCGATTCATCGGCCATCGCCACATGCTTCAGGCTGCGGTCGGCGGTGGAATGCACCGCCACCGTGCGGATGCCCAGCGCCTGACAGGCGCGGACGATGCGCAGCGCGATTTCGCCACGGTTGGCGATCACCACTTTATCGAGCATTGGCATCGGCTTATCCAATGACGAACATCGGCTGATCGAATTCCACCGGCTGGCCGTTTTCGCACTGGATGGCGAGCACGGTGCCGGCGATTTCGGCCTCGATCGGGTTGAACATCTTCATCGCCTCGATGATGCCGAGGGTGTCGCCGACCTTGACCGCTTGGCCGACGCTGATGAACGGCGGCTTGTCCGGCGCGGGGCTGGCGTAATAGGTGCCAACCATCGGCGCGCGCACCACATGGCCATCGGGCAGTTCCGGGCCGGCCTTCGGCGTGCCGCCCGTGGCGGCTTCCACCGGCGATTGCATCGGCATTGGCGTGACCGGCTGGGCCGGCGCGGCATGCATCATCGGGGCCATCGCAGGCGCGGCCATCACCACGCCGCCACGCGACAGGCGCACGGATTCTTCGCCTTCCTTGATTTCGATTTCGTTGAGGTTGGATTCTTCCAGCAGGTCGATCAGTTTTTTGATCTTGCGCAGATCCATCAGGCTAGCCTCGTTAGTAAAAGGGTGGGGCGCGGCGTCAGGCGACGTCGGCGGAAAGGTAATCGATCGCGGCGTCCAAGGCGTGACAATAGCCCTTGGCACCCAAGCCGCAGATGACGGCGCGCGCCAGATCGCTGAAATAGCTGTGCTGGCGGAACGGCTCGCGCGCGTACGGGTTGGATAGATGCACTTCGATGAAGGGCAGCGCGGTGGCCGCAAGCGCATCGCGCAGCGCCACCGAGGTGTGGGTGTAGGCAGCCGGATTGATGATGATGAAACCGGTGCCATCAACGCGCGCCGCCTGCACCCGGTCGATCAAGCCATGTTCGGCGTTGGATTGCAGGAAATCGATACCGATGCCAGCGTGTTCGGCGCGCTCACGCAGGCTGGCGTCAATCTCGCCCAGCGTGGTGCGGCCGTAAACCTCCGGCTCGCGGCTGCCAAGCAAATTGAGATTGGGCCCATGCAGGACGAGGATACGCGGCATCGCGGTTGGCGACTTGATCAAACAGGTCGGCAGTGTGCGGGAAACCGATGATGCTGTCCAGTTCGCCGATGTTGGGCGAAATTTCAAGCGGTCGATTGAATCACTCGCCACGAAAAAACCCGCATCGCTGCGGGCTTTTTCTGACTGATGAGATCACGCTTGGACAGTGAGCTCTTTCTCGACATCCGCCGTCTTCATGCGGGCAAGGGTTAGGTTGGGCAGGCACTATCCATCTCGGTGGCCGTATGCGTGGGTGCTGCCAGCCCAGCGCAGGCGGCACAATGCAGCTTGCCGATCCGGTGTTGGTAGCGAACCGGCGTACCGGCGGGGATTTCCTCGCCACAGCCATCGCAGACGGTATCCATGTCCAGCCGATCCACTTCGACAGTGCGTAAGGGTTGCTCCTGCCCACGCAAAATCATGCCGCGTGGCGCGGATTTCACCATCTCGGCGCGGAATAATTCGTGGATCGCCATCCAGCGCCGGATCATTGGAATCGGCAGCTTGAAATCATGTAGAACCGATTCATACAGGTCTTCGCGATGATCGAAAAGATCATCGGAGATCACCATCCAGTGATGGGCATTGTATGGGTTCAAGCCAAAATAGCCGGTTTGCCCGCCGCTGAACAGGTTGGCCATGAACTCGTACTGCTTCTGGATCACAAACGGCTTTGGAATATCGAGAAAAAACGGTGAAAGACGCTCATCCTCGTACACCTTGTCGTAAAACGCAGACAGGATCCGCGAGAGCATTGGCCCTTCTTCAAGCATTGCCCACAAGTCGGGGTCAGCGGGGATGCGGGCGATTTTCTGGGCGTCGTGCGGTGTGCTGGGGTGGCTGTATTCAAACGGGTCGGCGTGGATATGCTGCCGCCGGGCACCGCCCAGGATGGCAAGGTAGCGCGCATCTTCGACCATCGACGGGTTGCCGCACAGGAAAACCATGTGCGATGACAGATCCGGCAAAGTGCGGCTCAGGGCATCGGTGATGCGGCCTGCCGTACCGCCATCCGGTGGCGCGCTTTGACTGGTACAGGCGTGGTAGGTGAAATGGGGGTGGCGTTGCGCCAACGTGCAGAGCGTTTCGTGCAGATAGAGGTCGGCTGCAGTGTGAGCGCCATGGAAAAAATGGATGGGAGCGCGGTGTTGCTGAGTCAGTGCGTCGTTCGCGATGGCCAGCAAGGTGCCGGCGCCGGTGCCCGTGGCAAGCAGCAGCAAGGGGTGGCCGGCGTGCCGTGTGGGGTCGTAGTGGCAGTGGCCGCCGGGGCCGAGCACATGCAGGCGTTCGCCGGGGCGGGCCTCATCGCACAGCCAGCGGCTGAACGTGCCATCGGCCAAGCGGCGAACATGCAGACGGAAGAAATAATCTTCATCCGATTGGCTGACGATGGAATAGGGGCGCGCTAGACCATCCGCGCGCATGAGCTGGACATGCTGACCCGGGAGGAAGGAAAACTGCCGCATCGGTGCAAGGTGCAGCTCATGGATGCCGGGCGTCAGTTCATGGCGTGCGAGCAGTTCAGCCTCGATGGCGACCTGCTGCAAATCTGGCGGGCCAAGCCGGATATCGGATTCGGGATAGGCCACGCAAGGCAGCAGGTGGCCGCTGGCAAGCAGCTGGGCATCGATCTCGCGGCTGTGACGCACGCTGCCAGCTTCAAGCTTCAGTACGCAATTCGTGCATGAGCCTTTGCGGCAGGAATAACTGGCTACCTGCCCTTGACGCAAGAGGGCCTCCAGTATGGTTTCGCCAGGCTGGATATCCAGCTGCTGACCGAGATGGTCAATGGTGGGCATTGTCGGTGCGGTCATAATGCAGTCGCGATAGTTTGTGCGCACACTTTGCTGCGCCCGAGCACCATGCCCAACAGGGGAGTGCCTTCGGTCAATACGGCCAGCGTCAGCATATTCATGCTTTCGGGAATGCTGGTAATAACCAGCGTGCCTTGCTCGCCAGTAACCACGAGATGCTCCAGCCGGCCGGCATCGAGTTCTTTCAGCACACTGCTGCCGAGTGCCTGCAACGAGCTTGACATGGCGGCGAATTTGCCCGAGTCGATCTTGTTGAGCCCTCGATCCATGAAGGGGCGGCCATCACGCAGGGCAATCATCGCGGCGCTGATGCCCGGGCAGTTGTCAAGCAATTTGGTGATGGCTTGTGTGCAGATGGTGCGGTTGATGTGGTTGAGGTCAACGCGGTTGGGCGGGGGGGAATTCATTGGGCAGTCGCTGTTTGTGTGCGTGGCTCGAATCCATATTCGAGCTGTAGAAATAGCAGGTTGAAGAGGGTCGCAATATCGGCTTTGTTGCGTGCATCCACTGTCAATATCGGAACTACCAGGTGGTGAAGGCGTAGCAGGCGCTTGCACGCGCTTTTGAATGCCTCATCGGGGTCGGGATGTTTGTTGAGCGCAACCACGCAGGGCACCTGACGCAATTCATGGGCATAGGTTTGCAAGGTCTCGGCCAATCCATCCAGGCCATTGGCCGCAACCGCATCCACCAGTAATACTGTGCCCAGAAGCCCTTCACGCACTACCGAATACATGTACTGAAACCGCGCCTGCCCCGGCAAGCCGTAGAGCAGCAGGCGCCCGTCATCGCCCAGGCTCATCTCCCCATAATCAAAGGCAACGGTGGTGGTGGCCTTGGTGGCGATGAGCTCATCGGTGCATTCAACATCCGTGCATACCGGCGGGATGTCGCTCAGAGCGCCGATGCAGGTGGTTTTGCCGGCGCCGGGTGCCCCAATGAACGCAAGTTTGAAGGTGGGAACGTTCATCGAGTGCCGCCCCACATCATGCTGATTCGGTTCGCCAGCCTGCGCCAGCCGCTCGGAGCGGCCACGTTTGCTGCAGGGGCGGGGGTCTGTGTATGTGCCGAGCGTTTCAGCAGGTCCTGTTCAAGCAGGTGCCGAAGGCAGGTATCAATCACGTGCGGTGCAAGCCCTGTGGCATATGTGATTTCCCGAAGATGGGCGTTGTGTCGTGAAAGATAGGCCAGCACGCGCCAGTACTCGCGGGGAAGTGATTGAAAATCCAGTGGCCAAGCTTTGAGCTGGTAAGACCATTCCAGCTTGGTCTGGCCGTTGGCCGGGTGATAAGCCTTGCGCTGTGGAGAGGTCTCCATGTAGTCGGAAACCAGGGCCAACAGTGACGAAGGCCGTACCGGCTGGTGGATGGTTCTTGGTGGGTGCTCACGCGGCTTGCTGGCGCAGCCAATGACAAACGCCCCCTCCGGCAGCGTCACCGGCGCAGCATCGGCATCCAAATTCACCAGCGTGATGTCGCCGCTGGGTTCCTCGGTTACTTCGCAAGGCACCGGCAGAAAGTTGTGTAGCACACGCAGCAAGGCGCGCACCGACTGCTTTTCTTCAGTGGTGAAGTTGGGGCAAGCGATGGCAAGTGGAGTGCGTGAGCTCATGGCCGTCAGCCAAAGAAGTGAAAGCCGGGGCAGCACGATCAGCTGCCCCGACGTGAGCGGGTTACATGGCGTCTTCGATGGCGGCCATCGCCGAACGCGAGCGCACGATCACCATGCCGATATTCGCCGAGGCGCGGCAAACGAAGACGGCAGCCTGATTGGGGTGCTTCTTGGAGCGGATGAACACGTGGATCAAGTTGGTGCTGAATACCACGATTTCCTTGAAATAATGGTTGTTGGCATCGCGCGTGGTGATGCCGCGCGCCTTGTCGAACAACTTTTCAATTTCAATCACGTTCTTGCCTTGAAACAAATCACCCGTGGCAGCCGCCACCAGGTCGAGCACGTCGCCTGGATGGGAGTCGACGGTTTTGACGCCAAGCAACAAACCGCTTTCCATATCGACGTAGCCGGAGGCAACGCATTCGGGAACATCGGTTTGGGCGGTGGCTAGGGCTTTATCTAGAGACATATTGAATACTCCTGGCTAAGTTGGATCCGGCTGGGGTAGGGCGCCAACCGCGAATGCGATCAGCGAAATCTTGCAAAAAGTTCAATTGCGCATTTGATTGAATAGCTTTGGGCTCCTTGTCGCGAATGATTGTGATGGCGTTTTGGGCGGTTTCCCCATACCAGATGAGAATCGATGCAAGTGCCGTGCCAGTTCGACCAAGCCCGCCCCGGCAATGCATGACCACCCCGTGGTTGGCATTGATCAGTGGCTCGGCCAATCGGCAGATGTCCACGGCCTGGGCAAATGTCGGGGCAGCCATGTCGGGGATTGGGAAGTGGTGCACGTCGATCCCATATGCCTGTATCGGCTGGTAACGGTAAAAGTTGCGTTCTTCCAGGTTGATGAGTACCCGTGTGCCTTGCTGATGCAGGCTTTGTAGCTGTTCATCAAGTGCGCAGACCATGCCGGGGCGGCTCATGCCGCCTAGAAGCTGTGGGAATACCCACCAGATACCGGATGCATTCGGCGTGTACTTGGATGGCCGAGGCAAATTGCAGTTGCCTGTTTCGACATAGGTCTGCCCGGCGGGGGTGGCTGGGTGGGAGAAGAACTTGGCTGCCGGGGCCGCCTCTTGCAATCGCCCACCGGCGCATAGCGCCACATGGCCGCCAAGATGCAAACAGTCTTGGCGGTTATGGGTGGCGGCGATGACCATGCCGCGTTGCGCAGTGCGCGCAATGGCATCGCGCACCAGGGCAATTTGAGCATCGTCGAGCCCCGCGGTGGGTTCGTCCAAGAGCCATACGTCCGCATCACCCTCGAGCATTGTCAAAACGGCCAATGTACGGCGTACAGCCGCCGGCAACGCAGCGGCCTTGCCATTGGCGGCTGCGCGAGGATTGTCGATGCCCATGGCTTCAAGCCAACCAAGTACCTGGGAGGGGAGCAGGCGTTGCTTCAGTGCCAGCAATTGCGCCATGACCGGACGCGCATCGTCGGCAAGTTCAAAACGCTGCGGGATATACGCTGTAGTAACCAGGGGCGAGGGAAAGACCTTCCCATTAAGGGTGATGTCGCCCCGCAAGGACAGCTTGTCGGATTCTTGACCCGCAAGCGCGGCCAGAAATGACGATTTTCCGGTGCCGCCAGTGCCTACCCACCACAAAATGCCGGGCGATGCAGCTTGCAAGGTCAGGTGTTCAAGAAGATATTGACCTTGGCGCAACAAAACCACTGCGTTGAATCTGATCATGGTGGATTCCCCTCCCCATTTCGGGCATTTCAAAGTCTCGAAGACGGCGATTGCCCCTGTAACTCAGTTTATGCCAGCTGTTTATTCAAAGTCCATATTGTTTATCAGTCCCGTGTTACACAATCACGCTAAACACCATGAGTTTTTGTGATGCGCGTCACCCTTGTGGTGTTTCACTTACGCCATGCAGATAATCCGACTTTTGCTTCAAACTCGCGGCGGTGCTGGGCATGAGAGCTTTGCAGTGCAGTGCAGTGCAGTGCGGAGCTGACGGAGCACTGTCCGATATGGCGGGATCTATGCAGCGGCGCTTGCAATTGACGGCATGGCGTTTCGCCGCTGGCTGCAGAGGATTACTGACCGCTGGTATGTCTGTGGTGTGGCAAGCCGGGCGTCAAGCGAATGTTCGCATCATGTGAATAAAGCAAGACCAAGGCCTGCGGCATGCCGCAGGCCTCGTCGTGGTGCATGACGGACAGAGTGATGAATCAGAGGGTCAGCTCTTTCTCGACGTCAGCGGTTTTCAGGCGTGCCAACGCCAGATTGGAGCGGTCCTTGATCAATACCACGTACAGGAAAAGTCCTTCGCGTTTTTCCATCGGGCGGATGATGTGGTACTGGGTGGTCAAGGTAATCAACATGTCTTCGATGGTTTCGCCTTTCAGGCCAAGCGACTTCATCGTCTTGAGCTTGGCGCGCACCACCTCGGTATTGCCCGCGCCGGCCAGGTCAAGGTCGATGCCCGTGCCGGCCTTGCCGAGTACGAGGCCGCTGTTGGCATCAACCAAGGCGGCTGCCGCGCAGCCGTCGATCGACATGAGGGTTGCAAGTGAATCCTGGATATTGGCCATTTATTTTCTCCCCTATTGGGTTGGAGGCACCGGAATAGAAACAACATAACGACGGAACGGTGCCGTTTCCGTGTTTTTGCAATCAAGCGTGTTATGTAAAAGCATGTTGCGCCAAGGTTTGCGCGCACCAACGGGTCTGACTGGAGACAATCCCGACATTTGATTCGTGATTGGCGGCGACCAACAGCACCAGACGATGCCCGGGCGGTGGCACACGCTGCACGACGGCGATCCCGCTGCTGGTCGAGATCAATACATCCTTGAATTCCGCCTGCCCCAGTTCCTTGGCCAGGGTTTCGCCAAGGCCACACAATGAACTGGTAATGGCGGCCAGACGCGAGGCATTGCAGTCTTTGCGGGCCACTTTGGCGATCTGCATGCCATCGAGGCTGGACAATATCAGGCAATAGGCCCCGGATATGCCCGCCAATGTCTGCTGCATGTTGTCAAGACACTGGGCTTGCGCGTGTTCCGGGAGGAACTTTGCCCAGCGCCGCGGCTCGATCTCGGTTTCAGTTGGCATGTGATTTTAAATCCGTGATGTCTGGAATTGATTCCAGTATTACGTTTAGCAGATAGAAGACATCGGCACGTTGACGCGCATCAATTTGGGTTGCGGGCATTTCAAGCCCTTTGCTGCGGACATGGTTTGACAGGCGGATCATGTCGAAATTGAAGCTGCTCTGATCGCAATGGGTGACGGCGATCACGCTGCGGGTGGTTTTGATGATCTCATCGAAGCTGCTCAAATAACCGTCCAGAATCTCGAGCGGGGCTGGGTGGCGTGCGTCGATGAAAAAGATCGCGCCAAGCGCACCATCGGAAATCACTGGCCAGATAAACTCGAACCGCCCTTGTCCGGGGACGCCAAACAGCCGCAGCATATGCCCCTCGCCGAGCTGCATCTCGCCAAAATCGAGGGCGACGGTCGTCAGGCGGTTCTCATCGGAGGCCGGTACATCGGTGCTGACCGGCGGATGATCGCTGATCGAGGCGATGGCGGTGGATTTGCCGGCACCTGGCGGGCCGATGAAAATGATTTTCAGATCTTCAGACATCATGATTCAACCTGTGGCCGCGCGTAGCCGCGCCCGCAACCGGCCAAGCAGGCCGACCGGTGCCTTGGGCGTGGCGTATTGCCTGACGGGATGCAAGGTGATGGGCGGCGCTGGCAGGGCCATTACCCGCGCGCGGCGGTAGCTTAGCAACATCGATAGGCCATGCCGGGCGCGTTGGGCGGTGATGCCTGCCTCCACGGCGAGCCGATATGCATTTGAAATCGTCATTGGCGAGCGGGCCAGACGGTGCATCACGCGCAGCCAGTTGGCCATGTCGCGTTGATGCGAAAGATTGGGCCAGGAATCCAGCTGAATCCAGCTTTCCTGATTTTCATGCCATTTGTCCAGCAACGTCATTGTCTGGATTTGCCCCAATGTGCTCCAGCAAATTTGTTCGATCTGGATGCAATTGCGTGGCTGCAGCTCATGCTTGAGTTGTTGGAAAGCGTGCTCGGAGATGCTGGTGATGTGCACTTCGGGGTTGAGCTTGGCCAAGTCGAGCAATTCACTCGATGGATAATTGAAATACGCGGAATGGTTGTTGGCATCGACAAGAATTTGATGGTTTTCTGACAGGCGTATCCGCGCCGGCCGGCACAAATCGCACTCAAGAAGCGCAACGATCAATCGGCTGTTGCCTGATCCGGGCGTGGCATCGGGGTTGATATCGCCAACGGGCGCGGGATCTGCGCTTGGCTGCAGCGATTGGATCAGGCTGAGCAGAGCATCGTAAAAAGGCGCGATTCGCAGTGGGCGCTCGATGCGGATTTGCCGTTGTTCAGCAGATAGCAGGATGGTCGCTTCATCGTGCGGGATCAAGGTGATTTCCGCATGGTCCTTCAATACCGCGAAGCAGGGGACGGGCAGTCGGGCCGCCGCCATGCGCAGCGCCACCTGGACGTGGCTTTGCTCCAGATGCGTCAACTGGCCGATGGCAAGTTCGATCGGGGGCCTGATCTGGATTCTGCTCATGCGACATGTCCTTACGCTTGCAATGGCGGGTCGTGTGGAAAAGCACCTGCCAAATCAACGGACGTGCCACGCCGCCTGAAGCAGGAATGTCAGACAACGGTGAGGTTAACGGCCCCGATCTCCAATACTGTAGTGCGCCCCAATGTGAACGGAAGATGAAATGCTGCCCGTTCAGCTTGCACTATACGTTCAGGTTGACACATTCAGTGACGAGTGTCACTCCATTTCGCGATATCGTCCACTGAGTCGAACGGGCCGATGCGCTGTTTCAGTACCCGGCCATCGGCGGCGACCAGCACGGTGTAGGGCATCACCCCGGCCGGATTGCCAAGCACCACGCCGGCATCGTGCTTGCCCGGGTCATCGCGATAGTGTGGATACGGTGAGGGCAGGCGTTGCAGCCAGGCATGGATGGCGTCGGCATCATCCAGCGCCACGCCGATCACCTGCACCCCGCTGTCGCCCTCGGCGCGAGCAAACTCGGCCAGCATCGGCATTTCCTTGACACACGGCGGGCACCAAGTGGCCCAGACATTGATCAGGGCCGGGCGGCCTTCGGGCAGCGGCAAGGTGAGCCGGGTGCCATCGAGGGTCTGCAGCGCGATGGCGGGCAGCGGCTCGCCGCGTTTGGCGATCAGCACGCCATCCGGGGCTTTCTGCATGGTGGCGTGCAGGGCGCGCTGGCCCAATTCGGTGCGCCAGATCGGGCCGGGGCCGTTGACCACGAGGGCGGCGGCAAGGCCGAACAAACCGGCCACCAGGGCCACAAGCAGATAGCGTTTCATCCCGGAATTGTAGGAGTGCGCCATGCGCGCGGCCAGTGCATGGCTCAGCGCGCGGCCTCCTGCAGGGCTTCGCGCACAAGCGCGGAGCTCAGCACGGTGGGCAGGATGCGTGGTGCGGCACCGGATTTCGGGTAGACCACGTACAGTGGCAAGCCGACCGCGCCGTGTTCTTGCAAGAAGGCGGAGATTTGCGGATCGACATCGGTGTGATCGCCCACCATGTAGGTGGTGCCGGTTTCCGCCAGCAGCGTGCGGAAATCCGCGCGGCCAAGCACGGTGCGTTCATTGGCCTTGCAGGTCACGCACCAGTCGGCGGTGATGTTGACGAATACCGGGCGGCCTTCGGCGCGCAAGCTGACCAGTTGCTGTGGCGAATAGGCGAGGACGTGCCCGGCGCGCTCCTGCGCGCTGCGCGCAACTGGCGACAGGGCATGGATCGCCTGCAGCGCCCAGCCGCTGCCGACGAGGGCGATGATGGCTACGGCCAGCGCCCAGCGTTTGCCGTGCATGCGCGATTGCGTCCAAGCCCACAGCGCCATGCTGAGCGCGATCGCGGCGATCGCCCACAGGCCGAAGGCATCGGCACCGCGTTGTTGCACCAGCACCCAGACCAGCCACGCGGCGGTGGCGTACATCGGGAAGGCCAGCAGTTGCTTCATGGTCTCCATCCAAGCCCCGGGTTTGGGCAGGAAGCGCGCCAATGCCGGCACAAAGCCGATCAGCAGGAAGGGCAGGGCAAGACCGAGGCCGAGCATCAAAAAGACTGCCATCGATGCCGCCGCCGGGGCGACGAAGGCGTAGGCCAGCGCCGCGCCCATGAACGGCGCGGTGCACGGCGTAGCCAGCACCACCGCCAGCACGCCGGTGAAGAAATCGCCCGACGCGCCGGCTTTATTGCTTAGTGCGATGCCGGTCTGCGGGGCGCTGATGCGTGCATACCACAGGCCGGACAGCGATAGGCCCAGTGCGAATACCAGCAGCGCCAGCAACGCGACCAGCCACGGCATTTGCAGCTGGAAGCCCCAGCCCATGCCAGAGGCAAGAATCTGGCCGCGCAGCCCCAGTACGATGCCGCCCAGTACCGCGAAGGCTGAAAGCACGCCCAGCGTGTACCAAAGTGCGTGGCGGCGCGCGGTTTGCCGGTTCTCGCCGCTTTGCGCCAGCGATAGCGCCTTGAGCGAGAGCACCGGCAGCACACAGGGCATCAGGTTGAGGATCAGGCCGCCGCCGAGTGCAAACAACATCGCGGCCAAGAGACCGATATGGCGGCGCTGGCTGCCTTCGCTGGCGGTATCGGTTGGCGGTGTGCTGCCGGCAGCCCCGCTATCGATGCCGCTGCCGTCTTGGCTGGCTGGTGCGGCGTCGGGTGCAGCATCGGGTGCATCGGCTGATGACGATGCTGCGGGTGTCTCGTCTGTGCGGGCGGCGAGTGCGGCTGGCTGGGCATCGCTGGTGGCGACGGCTTCGCTGCGCGCCGTGGAGGCGACGGCCGGCAGCGCCAGACGGAAGGATTTCTGCATCGGCTCATAGCAGATGCCGTCCTCTTGGCAGCCCTGCCAACTGGCGTGCAGTTGCAGGGTTTGCGTCTCGCTGCCGGCGCCACTGCGGACCAGCGGGATCGGGATTTCTGCCTCGTCGAAATACACTTTGACCGCGCCGAAGTGCTCGTCGTGGTGATCGCGGGCCGGTGGGAACGCCGGCTTGCCAAGGGTGATGCCGCTGGCGTTTTGCAGGCGTAGCTGCAATTTATCGCGATACAGGTAATAGCCCGGTGCCGGGCTGACCCGCAGCAGCAGCGTGTTGCCGCCATCGGCGATGGCCTCGACCCGGAACGCCTGCGCCGGTGGCAGTGGGGCCGCCTTCTGGCCGGGGATGATCGAGGCCGCGCCCGCGCCGCCGCCGAGGCGTGCACCCAATGCTGCAAAACCGGCATCGCCCGCATTGCTGGCGGCGGCCGGCAGGCGCACAGTGATCGTGCGGGTTTGCGGCGGGTAGCACACGCCGATATCGGCGCAGCCCTGATACTTGACCCGGAGCGCAACGCTATCGGCGCTGGCCGTGCCGGGCAGGCTGACCTTCAATTCGCCGCGATAGGTTTCGACATCGCCAAAGAACTCATCGTGGTCTTTCTTGCCGGCCGGGATCTGCAATTCGCCGGCAGCGAAGCCGCCCAGCGGCTCGACGCTGGTGCGGTGGCGATACAGATAAAAGCCCGGCGCGATCTGCCAACGCACCTCGATGCGCTCGCGTGTCGGCGCGCTGGCGCTTAGCTTGAATACCGAATCGACCGGCGGCAATTGGCCCGGATCCATCGCCTGCGCGTGGGCGGGCAGGGCAGCGGCAATGAAAACAAGGGCGGTAAAAACGCGGGCAAACAACGACATCGTTCGGGGTTTCCTCGCGGCGAGCGTACTCGGCGCGGATAGCAAAGAGGGCATCATGATGCGGGTGTGGTTTCAGCCTGCACCCAATCCAGATACGCGGCCAAGCCATCGGCGGCTTTGACCGCGATCAGTTCGGGAAGTTCGTAGGGGTGGAGCAGAAGTAAGCGCGCGCGCAGGGCATCAAGGCGCTCGGTAGTGGTCTTGATGATCAGCAACCACTCGTCATCGCGCTCAATCGCGCCCTGCCAGCGGTAGGTCGATACCAGCCCCGGCACGCTATTGACGCAGGCGGCCAAGCGCGCATCAACCAAGCTGCGGGCGATGTGCTCGGCGCTTTCGCGATCAGGGCAGGTGGATAGGCAAATCAGGACAGACATCGGCATAGGGTAGCGGGTTGCGGCGGGCAAGGCGGGCGGCTACACATCGGCGGCGGCGTGCAGCGCGGCCAGTACGTCATCGCCATAGCGCGCCAGTTTGCTGCTGCCGATGCCGCCGATTTCGCCCAAATCATCCAGCGTGGCGGGTGCGCGGCTGGCGATCTCGCGCAGGGTTTTGTCGTGGAAGATGACGTAAGGCGGCAGGCTTTGTTCGCGGGCCAGCCGGGTGCGCAAGTCGCGCAGGGCGTTGAAGCGGGTTTGTTGCTCGGGGTTGAGGTGTTCGACGGCACTGGAAGCCGCGCTGCGCGCCACCCGCTCGCGCTTCTTGGGCGGCTCTTTGCGCAGTTGGATGGGCGTGCGGTCTTTTAGTATTTCGGCGCTTTTATCGGTTAGATGCAGGCCGCCATAGCCTTCGGCATCCACGCCCAGCCAGCCGCCAGCGACCAACTGCCGATACACGCCGCGCCACGCATTGACATCCAACTCGGTGCCGATGCCGTAGGTGGAAAGGTGCTGATGGCCAAATTGGCGGATGCGCTCGGTATCGGCACCGCGCAGGATATCGATCAGCTGCCCGGCACCAAAGCGTTGCCCGCTGCGATACACACAACTGAGCGCCTTTTGCGCGGCGATGGTGGCATCCCAGCTTTCTGGCGGGCTGAGGCAGTTATCGCAGGCACCGCAGGCCTGCGGGTAGTGCTCGCCGAAGTTGGCCAGCAACACCTGCCGCCGGCATTGCATGGTTTCGGCGTAACCGATCAAGGCATCCAGCTTGCGATGTTCCAGCCGCTTGCGGGTTTCGTCGGCCTCGCCTTGTTCGATCATCTTGCGCAGCTGCACCACATCGCCCAGGCCGTAACTCATCCACGCCTCGGACGCCTCGCCATCGCGCCCGGCGCGGCCGGTCTCCTGGTAATAGCCTTCGATCGATTTCGGCAGATCGACATGGGCGACGAAGCGCACATCGGGTTTGTCGATGCCCATGCCGAAGGCAATCGTCGCCACCATCACGATGCCATCCTCGCGCAGGAAGCGGCGCTGGTTGGCAGCGCGTATCTCGGCCTCCATGCCGGCGTGATAAGGCAGCGCGGCGATGCCGTTTTCGCGCAGGAATTCGGCGGTGTCTTCCACCTTGCGCCGCGACATCGCATAGATGATGCCGGCCTCGCCCGCATGATCGCGCAAGAAATCCAGCAACTGCCGTTTGGCGTTTTCCCGCTGCACCACGCGGTAGCGGATATTCGGCCGATCAAAACTGCTGACAAAGCGTTCGGCTTGCTCCAGTTGCAGGCGCTCGGCGATCTCGCGCTGGGTGGGCGGGTCGGCGGTGGCGGTCAGCGCGATGCGCGGCACATCGGGCCAGCGCTCGTGCAGCACCACAAGCTGGCGATATTCCGGGCGGAAGTCGTGGCCCCATTGCGAAACGCAGTGGGCTTCGTCGATGGCGAACAAGGCGATCTGGCTGCGATCAAGCAGCGACATGAAACGCGGCGTCAGCAGGCGCTCCGGCGCGACATACAGAAGATCGAGCTCGCCAGCGAGCAATTGCTGCTCAACCGCGGAAGCGGCCCCGCCATCGAGCGTCGAATTGAGATAGGCCGCCGCGACGCCGGCCTGTTTCAGCGCCTCGACCTGGTCTTGCATCAGCGCGATCAACGGCGAGACCACGATCGCGGTGCCAAGCCGGATCAGCGCCGGGATCTGGTAGCACAGCGATTTGCCGCCGCCGGTGGGCATCAGCACCAACGCATCACCGCCCGCGATCACACACTCGACGACCTCTGCCTGCCGGCCACGGAACGCGGCATGGCCGAAAACGGTTTGCAGGGTGGCGAGGGCGGGGTCAGCAATGGCAGGCATCGGTACAGAATAACGTCGCAATGCCCGGCCTTGTGCCAATCACGACATGGCGTGGCGGAGACTGGTCAGGCCATTTTCATCGCGTGCGTTTGCTGTTGCTGTTGCCGTTGCGTTTCCTGCTCTGCCATCTGCTGATTCAATGCTTGGTTTTGATTCAGCGATTCTTGGATGTCCGGCGGTTGATTGTTGAGCTGCATGGATGCACGAAACCCCGGCGTATTGCCAGACAATATGATCTGGTCGCTGGAAGTCGCCACGATTGTGCCCAAATCATCGGCTTTGTGAATGCCATTTTGTTTGGCAAGACACATTGCTTGGGTAATTTGTGCATCATCGATGGGCAATGGCGATAGTTCGCGGATGCGATCAAACAGCTTTCTATCAGCAACCGATAACTGGGCCAGTGCCGGGTTGCCGGGCTGCGGGGCCAGCGGGTCATGCAGCTCCCGCCACGCGGCGGCATAGGTTTCAGCGGGGATTTCTAAGGCTCTTTGGCTGTCGATCCGGTGGGTAACGCCTGCCGCATCCGGGATTTCGATCTGGCCATTGCGGCCCAGATTCAGTGGCTGTCCGTGTAGTGTCCAGCCCTCTTGGGCGGCCTTGAGGGTGAGGGCGGCGGCTAATTGCTCGGTATGCGGCCCGCCAGCAATGCCGTGGGCGCGCTCCATGCCCTGCACCGCCGCCAATGCCGATGTGAACGGCGCATGTTGGGGATGGGCCGGGCTGCGAAAATCATCCGGGTATTGCTGCTGGCTGAAGCGCCGTTGCAGCCAGTTGCGCTCTGGCAACGGGGTTTCGGTCTCTTGGTTGAGCTTGCTATCAGGGAACGGGGCGGGGATACGCTGCAACGGCTCTTTGTTTTCCAGCACTTTGATGGTGCCATCGAAGCCGGTTTGCGGCTGCGGATTCCGGTTGAACAGCGAGCGTGATTGCACGGTGTGCAAGCCGGCATGGTTGAGTGCGCCCCAAGTGAAATCAACGCAGCTGTTGTTGACGCCTTGGTATTGGAGGTTGAAGTAGGTTGTCTCGCCTTTTCGCCCGGCCTGCCCAAATTGCTCCAGCTTTTCATATTGCGCACGGGTGATTTGCAGCGTGCGGGTATAGGCGGGGTTTTGGTAGTTTTCGTGTTCGTTCAGTACGACATGGCCAGGGCCGCTTATGCCGCTTTTGATTGGGGAGAAGCCATAGCCTTTTTCGGTATTGCCATCGCTGATCATGTAATACATATGGCCGGCAACCGATGTGGTCTCCACCCCCTCATGCTTGATGGGAGTACCGGGGGCGGCCAAATATACGGTGACCGTGTAAACGGGCTCACGCTGGGGGTGGCTACCATTTAACCGACTGCTCATTGCTTGATCCCCCGGATGTGGTAGTGGGTGACCACCATCTCAAATGGCAGATGGGCCAAGATGGCGTGGTCTTGCAAGCTTTCCATTTCGATGTGGTAGCGGCCGGGCGTCGGCGGGATGATCTGGGCTGCCTTGTAGGGCATATACGCGCGATGTTCATAATCAAACTTGCCGATGGCGATCATTTCTTCGGTATCCATCCCGGCACCGCCGTGGCCGGTAAAAACGTCATCGGGGTGCGGCTCGTACCAATACTTGGAGGGGCGGATGGTTTTCTGCATTTCATGCAGCACCACGGGGATGCGTTGCTCCCCCTCGATCCGCCATAGGCGGATGCGGATGGGGATGGGCTGCAAGACCAGATAGTCGTCCATTTTTGCCCAAGCCCGCGCCTCCTCAGGTGTGCTGCTTGCTTTTTTCAAGATGCTGAACCTGAAGCCGACCCATACCGGGCGCAAGTGGTCACCATCCATGGCATTGGGCAGCTCGAAATCTG
>JAUNTK010000007.1:0-14106 GCA_030538735.1 Pseudomonadota bacterium | reverse complement strand
GCCTTGGGCAGGTCGAAGGGTTTGATGACCGGGAAGCCATCGCCGTACTGCGATATGGCGGGTGCCGGTGGCTTGGCCGGTTCACTGACCGGCGAGCAGGCAGACATGCCCATCAACAACAGCCCCAGTGTGCGCATAAGGAGGTTCCTTCTTGGGTTGGGCAGATCGGAGTGAATTGTGCGAACGCCGCTGGCAGCGGTATGGACAACCATAGATATTTTTTTGCGGTTTTGACAGCCCCGATCATCCAGCGGCTCATTGCTTGATCCCCCAGATGTGGTAGTGGGTGACCACCATCTCGAATGGCAGATGGGCCAGAATCGGGTGGTCTTGCAGGCTTTCCATCTCGATGTGGTAGCGGCCGGGCGTCGGTGGGATGATCTGGGCTGCCTCCTTGGGCATGTACGCGCGATGCTCATAATCAAACTTGCCGATGGCGATCATTTCTTCGGTATCCATCCCGGCGCCGCCGTGGCCGGCAAAAACGTCATCGGGGTGCGGCTCGTACCAATGCTTGGAGGGGCGGATGGTTCTTTGCATTTCATGCAGCACTACGGGGATGCGTTGCTCCCCCTCGATCCGCCATAGGCGGATACGGATGGGGATGGGCTGAGAGGCCAAATAATCCGCCCGTTTCAATGATTCTTCTTGCTCTCCGGGCGCGTAGTCAGGCGTGCGGGGGATGCTGAACCTGAAGCCCACCCATACCGGGCGCAAGTGGTCACCATCCATGGCATTGGGCAGCTCGAAATCTGCCGAAGCCGTGCTGCCCGCCTTGGGCAGGTCGAAGGGTTTGATGACCGGGAAGCCATCGCCGTACTGCGATACGGCGGGTGCCGGTGGCTTGGCCGGTTCACTGACCGGCGAGCAGGCGGACATGCCCATCAACAACAGCCCCAGCGCGCGCATAAGAAAACGCCTCAACGGTAGATGTGATGGCAGTCTATACCGGCTTGCGACGGTGCTTAGTGTGCCTGAAGGTTGGGGGATGGCCTCCCTTCACGAGAGCAAGCCATCAATGAAGCGCCGTTTTACTTGGGATAGACAGGGGCGAGCCTATCCACGCCCCTGCGTGGCACGCAACCCATCGTGTGCGTGACTGGTGGGTGGGCAGTTATTTGATGGCTGCCGGGTGCTTCGGGCGTTGACCAGAAGTTGCTCAGCGTTCGCCCTCATCCAATAACCGCAGCAACGCATGAGCGGCCAGAACCCGCTCATCGCGCGGCCAGCCGCCTTTGTTGGCCAGCATCAGGATGGCGATATCGCGCCCCGGCAGTAGCACGACATAGGCAGAAAAGCCATTGGTGCCGCCGGTCTTGTTGAGCAGGCGGACGCTTGCGGCGCGCTGTGGTTTGTCGATCAGGCTGACCGGGTTTGGTTGGCCGCTCATGCGCTGCGAGTTGCCCTCGATCAATTGTGATTCCGCCAGCGGCCACGGGTAGATTTCCCAGCCCAAGCCTTGTTGGTTGAGCGGCGTTTGGTACCAGCCGGTTTGGGTGCTGGCGATGGCGCGCTGCCAAGCGGGGGCGAGGCGGGCGGCATTGAGGTTGGCTTCGAGGAAATCCATCAGCCCGCGGCTGGAGGTCTTCAGGCTGCCCCAACTGCCGGCGCACATCGGCGCGTCCTGGATGCGCACCGGCTGGTCATTGCTGCTATAGCCCTGCGCGTAGTTCGGCATTTCGGCAGCAGGTATGTTGACCCAGGTCTGGCGCAGCTTGAGGCCGGCAACCAGTGTGCGTTGCATCGCCTCGGTGCAGGGCTGTTGCAGGCTGCTGGCGGCGGCCATACCCATCAGGCCGATGCTGGGGTTGGAATAGAGGCGTTGGCTGCCGGGTGCCGATTGCGGCTGCCAGCCGTGCAGCCAGCGCAGCGCCTCGGCATCGGTGTGGATCGTATCCGGGATTTGCAGCGGCAGGCCGCCGGCCGAATAGGTGGCCGCTTGCAGCACGTTGATGTGATCGAAGGCGCTGCCTTTGAGTTGCGGCAGGTAGCGGCTGAGCGGTGCATTCAAATCCAATGCGCCGCTGGCCTCGGCATAGGCGGCCAGCGTTGCGCCATACACCTTGCTGACCGAGCCGATTTCAAACAGCGTCTCGGGGCTGACCGGCGCGTCGGTTTCCTTTGATGCCACGCCATAGTTGAAGTAATGGCGTTGGCCGCGCACATGAACCGCCACCGCCATCCCCGGGATGCCGTGTTTGGCCATCGTCGGGTGGATGGCGGATGCCACGGCCTCATCCAACGGCGTTTGTGCCTTGGCTTCAGCGGCCCGCGCGTGGCTGGCCGGGACGAAAAAAAGTGCGGTGATGGCGAGTGCGGCAAGCGGTGATCTAAGCATGGCGGCGGAACTCCTTGGCTGGATTGGCTGGCGAGTGCATTGCCAGTCTGCAAGCCGCCATGCCTGCGCACAAACGACTATATTTTGATGTTGACATCAGAAAATCTAATGCCAGCACATGGAACGCCCGCTGCTGCCCTTGAATGCCCTGCGCGCGTTTGAAGCCTCGGCGCGCCATCTGAGTTTCACCCGCGCGGCCATCGAGTTGTGCGTCACTCAGGCGGCGGTGAGCCATCAGGTCAAGGCGCTGGAGCAGCGGCTCGGCTTCGCCCTGTTCAAACGCCTGCCGCGTGGCCTGTTGTTGACCCGTGAGGGTGAAACCCTGCTGCCGGCGATGCAGCAAGCCTTCGACCGCATCAGCGATGCCTTGGGCCGCTTTGAATCCGGCCACTACCGCGAGCCGTTGATGGTGGGCGTGGTTGGCACCTTCGCGGTGGGCTGGCTGTTGCCGCGTCTGGCCGCCTTCGAGACGGCGTATCCGTGGATCGATCTGCGCCTGTCAACCAACAACAACCGGGTCGATATCGCCGCCGAAGGGCTGGATTGCGCCATCCGGTTTGGGGCTGGGGCCTGGCATGGCACCCATGCGGAAAAGTTGATGGATGCCCCCTTCACCCTGCTGTGCGCGCCCGACATTGCCGCGCGCCTGCACGCGCCCGCTGATGCGCTGCGTGAAACCGTGTTGCGCTCCTATCGCGGCGAGGAATGGCCGCGCTGGCTCAACGCCGCCGGCCTGCCCGCCGATATCCCGCTTCGACGGGCCATTGTGTTCGATAGCTCATTGGCGATGATGGAAGCCGCCCGGCAAGGAGCGGGTGTCGCGCTGGTACCCGCGGCGATGTTCGCGCCGATGCTGGAGCGCGAGGAAATCCATCAGCCTTTCGAGATCACCTTCGATGGCGGTGGATATTGGCTGGCTCGGCTGCAATCGCGCACCGAGACGGCAGCGATGCGGGCGTTTCGGCAGTGGTTGGGCATCACCATCGGCGGGCAGGAAATCCAGCACATCGGCCCTTGAAACCCCGATTGCCCGCCCCATCTCTGCATCATCCCGGCTTGGCGTTCACCGCGTCCGGCAATCTGGCACTCTTGGGTGTTGATTGCTAAAATTGCCGGGTTTTTCCATCCCAATCAATCACTTGAGAGATTCAACGATGAACATCAAGCCGCTCTATGACCGCATCGTGGTCAAGCCGATCGAAGCTGAAGAACTGTCCGCCGGTGGCATCCTGATCCCGGATAACGCCAAGGAAAAGCCGACCAAGGGCGAAGTCGTCGCCGTCGGTGAAGGCAAGGCGCTGGATAACGGCCAGACCCGCCCGATGCAGGTCAAGGTGGGCGACAAGGTGATCTACGGCCAGTACGCCGGCAGTGCTTACAAGCACGAAGGCACTGAATTCAAGATCGTCCGCGAAGACGACATCTTGGCTGTACTTGCCTGATCCCGAAACGGCAGGGGCCAGAGGTCAGGGATCGGGGGCCAGAGCAAGCGTGTGCTCTAGCCTGATTGATCTTTGATAGCGCCTCCTGCGCTGTTCGCGGAATCCCAAATCACAAATTACGAACCTGGAGTTAAACAATGGCTGCCAAAGATATTCGTTTCGGTGAAGACGCCCGTTCGCGCATGGTGCGCGGCGTCAACGTGCTTGCCAATGCCGTCAAGGCTACCCTCGGCCCGAAGGGCCGCAACGTCGTGCTCGAAAAGAGCTTCGGCGCCCCGACCATCACCAAGGACGGCGTCTCCGTCGCCAAGGAAATCGAGCTGGCCGACAAGTTCGAGAACATGGGTGCGCAGATGGTCAAGGAAGTCGCTTCCAAGACCTCCGACAACGCCGGTGACGGCACCACCACCGCCACCGTGTTGGCGCAGGCGCTGATCCGCGAAGGCTCGAAGGGCGTTGCCGCGGGCATGAACCCGATGGATCTGAAGCGCGGCATCGACCAGGCCGTGAAGGCCGCCGTGGAAGAGCTGAAGTCCATGTCCAAGCCCACCACCGACGACAAGGCCATCGCCCAGGTCGGCACCATCTCGGCCAACTCGGACGAATCCATCGGCAACATCATTGCCGACGCGATGAAGAAGGTCGGCAAGGAAGGCGTCATCACCGTTGAAGAAGGCAACAGCCTGGACAACGAGCTGGACGTGGTTGAAGGCATGCAGTTTGATCGTGGCTACCTCAGCCCGTACTTCGTCAACAACCAGCAGTCGATGTCGGCCGAGCTGGATGACCCCTTCATCCTGCTGCACGACAAGAAAATCTCCAACGTGCGTGACCTGCTGCCCGTGCTGGAAGGCGTGGCCAAGGCCGGCAAGCCGCTGTTGATCGTGGCCGAAGAAGTCGAAGGCGAAGCGCTGGCGACCTTGGTGGTCAACACCATCCGTGGCATCGTCAAGGTGTGCGCGGTGAAGGCCCCGGGCTTCGGTGATCGTCGCAAGGCGATGCTCGAAGACATGGCGATCCTGACCGGTGGCACGGTGATTTCCGAAGAAGTCGGCCTGAGTCTCGAAAAGGCCACGATTGCCGATCTGGGCCGCGCCAAGAAGGTGCAGGTCTCCAAGGAAAACACCACCATCATCGATGGCGCCGGCAAGGGCGAGGACATCGAAGCGCGCATCAAGCAGATCAAGGCGCAGGTCGAGGAAACCTCCTCGGACTACGACCGTGAAAAGCTGCAAGAGCGCGTCGCCAAGCTGGCTGGCGGCGTGGCCGTGATCAAGGTCGGTGCTTCCACCGAAATCGAAATGAAGGAAAAGAAGGCCCGCGTTGAAGACGCCCTGCACGCCACGCGCGCCGCAGTGGAAGAAGGCATCGTGCCCGGCGGCGGTGTGGCCCTGATCCGTGCGCTGGAGGCGGTTGGCAAGCTCAAGGGCGCCAACGAAGACCAGAACCACGGCATCGAAATCGCGCTGCGTGCGATGGAAGCGCCGCTGCGCGAAATCGTCACCAACGCCGGCGACGAGCCCAGCGTGATCGTCAACAAGGTCAAGGAAGGCAAGGGCAACTACGGCTACAACGCCGCCACCGGCGAATTCGTCGATATGGTGGAAGCCGGCATCCTTGACCCGACCAAGGTGACCCGCACCGCGTTGCAGAACGCCGCCTCCATCGCCGGCCTGATGATCACCACCGAAGCCATGGTGGCCGAAGTGCCGAAGAAGGAAGAACCCATGATGCCGGGCGCCGGTGGCATGGGTGGCATGGGTGGTATGGATTTCTGATCCAGCACTACCGCGTCACGCAACACCGCAAGACCAAAACCCCCGCAGCGATGCGGGGGTTTTTTGTTGCCTGCGTCGCAGGATTTGCGACGGGCGATCGCTATGCTTGGGCTATTGCGGTTATTGGGGGATGCACCGTGGATGATTTTTCGCCGTCCGATCTGAAATCGATTCTTGTATCGAAGCGGGCCAATCTTTACTACCTGCAGCACTGCCGGGTGTTGGTTAATGGTGGGCGGGTGGAATATGTCACCGATGCGGGCAAGCAATCGTTGTATTGGAATATCCCCATCGCCAATACCACCACGCTGTTGCTGGGCACCGGCACCTCCATCACCCAAGCGGCGATGCGCGAGTTGGCCAAGGCGGGTGTGTTGGTCGGGTTTTGCGGCGGTGGCGGCACGCCGTTGTTTTCCGCCAATGAGGTCGATATCGATGTGACGTGGTTCTCGCCACAAAGTGAGTATCGGCCTACCGAGTACCTGCAGGCGTGGGTCAAGTTCTGGTTCGATGACGAGAAGCGGTTGCAGGTGGCGAAGTGGATCCAACGGGCGAGGCTGGCGTGCATTGCCGCGCAGTGGAGCCAATCCCGCGCACTCCGTGATGCTGGTTTTGAGCCGGATCCCGGTACGTTGCAAGCGCTGCTGGATGCTTCCGCAGGCAATGTCGCCTTGGCACAGGATGTGACAGCGTTGCTCACCGAGGAAGCGCGCCTGACCAAAATGTTGTTCCGGCTGGCGGCACGCAGCACCGGCTATGGCCAATTCACCCGTGCCAAGCGCGGCAGCGGCGCTGACCCGGCCAACCGGTTTCTCGATCATGGTAACTATCTGGCTTATGGTTTGGCCGCCAGCGCCACATGGGTGCTGGGCCTGCCGCATGGCTTGGCGGTGCTGCATGGCAAAACCCGGCGTGGTGGGTTGGTGTTTGATGTGGCCGATCTGGTCAAGGATGCGGTCATCCTGCCGCAGGCCTTTATATCGGCGATGGCAGGCCACAGCGAGCAAGAGTTCCGCAGCGCCTGCATCGAAAACCTGACCCGCATGGAAGCGCTGGATTTCATGATCGAATCGCTGAAGGCCTGCATCATCGATGTCAGCGGGCAGGCGCAGGCATGAACATCCTGCTGGTATCCGAATGCAGTGGCCGGGCGCTGAACCAGACCCGGCGCATCCTTGACCAATTCGCCGAACGTCGTGGCGAGCGCACGTGGCAAACGCCGATCACCAAAGCCGGGCTGGATACCCTGCGCGGCCTGCTGCGCAAGAGCGCACGCAAGAACACATCGGTGGCCTGCCACTGGATTCGCGGGCTGAATCATTCCGAGTTGTTATGGGTGGTGGGCGACCGGCGGCGTTTCAATGCCGAAGGCACGGTGCCGACCAATCGCACCTCCCGCGACGTGTTGCGCAGCGCCGATGAAAACGATTGGCATACCGGCGAGGACATCAGCCTGTTGGCCCAACTGGCGGCATTGCTGCACGACTTGGGCAAGGCCAGCGTCGCCTTCCAGAAGCGGCTACAGGGCAAGCTGCTGGAGCAAAACCTGTATCGCCACGAATGGGTATCGCTGCGGCTGTTTCTGGCCTTCGTCGGCGATGACGATGATGCGACATGGTTACAGCGGTTGGCCGCGCCAACGCCGGCGGATGATGCAAGCTGGCTGGCCGACGGCCGCTATTGGCGCGATGGTTTGGATACGGCCGCGCCCAAGCCGTTTGCACGCTTGCCGCCACTGGCCGCTGCCGTGGCGTGGCTGGTGCTGACCCATCACCGTTTACTGACGTTGCCGGTCGATGCACAGACCGAGCATGGCTGGTTTGGGAGGCGCAGCCACAATTTCAGCCCGAACGATCTGGACATGCTCTGGCAGCGCGTGGATGCCGAGTGGAACGACTACAACACGCAGCGCAAGCAAGCCGATGCGGGCGCGTTGTCAGGCTATTGGGCGATGGCGGGCGCACTGCCGGTGACACTGCCCAAGTGGCGCGAGCGCGCCTCCAAGCTCGCCACGCGCCTGCTGGCGCTGCACGCCAAGCCCGGCAAGGGCGATTGGCTGGCCAACCCGTATGTCATGCATATCGCTCGCATGGGCTTGATGTTGGCCGACCATCACTATTCATCGTTGTCGGCAGGTTCAAGTGATCGCGTACAAGGCGATGATGGCTATGCGCTGTTCGCCAACACCGAAAGAAAAACCGGCGCGATGAAACAGCCGCTCGACGAGCACCTGCTGGGCGTAGCGCGCAATACCGCCATGCTCTGCCGCAACCTGCCCGGCTTCAGCCGTCATCTGTCCACATTCCAACACCGCAATCTGCGCAAGCGCAGTACCGAGGGTGCGTTCCGTTGGCAAGACAAAGCCTTCGATGCTGCCGAAGGTATTCGCGACAAAGCCGCCGAGCATGGCGCGTTTATCGTCAATATGGCCTCCACTGGGCGCGGCAAAACCTTCGCCAATGCCCGCATCATGTATGCACTGGCCGATGCCCAGCACGGCATGCGCTGCAGCTTCGCGGTGGGCATGCGCACGCTCACCTTGCAGATGGGGCGCAACTATCGGGACATCCTTGGCGTAGGCGAGGACGAGCTGGCCGTGCGTGTGGGGGGGAGCGCCAGTCGCCAGTTGTTTGAGTACCACGAAGCCTTGGCCGAGGCCTCCGGCTCGGCATCCACGCAAGCATTGATGGAGGAAGATGGCGCAGTCTCTTTTGATGGCAATATCGATGCGCATCCGCTGTTGCGCATGGCGATGGGCGATCAGCACATCAAAAAATTGCTATCGGCCCCGCTGTTGGTTTGCACCATCGATCACTTGATGCCCGCCACCGAGGCGCAGCGCGCAGGCCGCCAAATCGCGCCGATGTTGCGGCTGATGAGCGGTGATTTGGTGCTGGATGAGCCGGATGATTTCGATATCGCTGACTTGCCTGCACTGGCGCGGCTGGTGCATTGGGCAGGCTTGTTGGGCTCGCGGGTGTTGCTCTCCTCGGCCACGTTGCCGCCCGCCTTGGTGCATGGCCTGTTTGATGCCTACCGCAGCGGGCGCAGACACTACCAACACAATCGTGGTGATGGCGGTGGCCAGCCGCTGCCGGATGCGGCCATCCCGTGCTTGTGGGTGGATGAATTCAAGGCGGTTAGCCACGATTGCGTGGATAGGGCCGCTTTTGAAAGCGCGCACGCGGGCTTCGTACAGGCGCGCGTGGAAAAACTCGGGAAACAAGAATCGCCCAAGCAGTTGGGTGAACTCAGATCACTTGCGATCAGCGCCAAAGATGAGCCTGGCATTCGCCGGGAGTTCGCCGCCAATGTGCGGCAAGCGGCGCTGGAGATGCATGGGCGTCATTTCGAGGTGGATGCGCAAAGCGGCAAGCGCGTCAGCTTCGGGCTGGTGCGCATGGCCAATATCGCGCCGCTGTACGACGTAGCCCAAAGCCTGTTCCGGCTGGGTGCGCCAGAAGGTGTGCGCATCCATTTGTGCGTGTATCACTCGCGCTTTCCGCTGCTGATGCGCTCGGCGATCGAAAAATCGCTTGATAGTGCTCTGCACTGCAAAAGCGGGCGAGGCTATGCACTGCCGCAGGTGCGGCAAGCATTAGATAGCGGTGACGAGCGCGATCATTTATTCGTGGTGCTGGCCTCTCCCGTCGCCGAAGTTGGCCGCGATCATGACTATGACTGGGCGGTGGTCGAGCCTTCCTCGATGCGCTCGTTGATCCAGTTGGCCGGCCGTGTGCGCAGGCATCGCAGTGCCGGCAACGGGCAGCCAAACGTGGCCATCTTCCGCCACAACATCAAGCACTTCGAGCAGGGTGGGCGCTTGGACAGGCCGGTATTTGTGCGGCCGGGGTTTGAGGAGCTGAATCCGCCAATCAAGACGCCCGGTGGCCGTGGTGCGCTGCGTTTCGCCGCGCACGATTTGCAAGAATTGCTGCGTGATGATGAGTGGGCCAGCATTGATGCGCGCCCGCGAATTCAACGCGATATGTCGCCCGACCCGCTGCACCGCTGGGTGGATTTGGAGCACCTGCGCCTGAATATCGTGATGCGTGGCTCGCCCAGCGATGCGTTATGTGCAGCCAGCTTTTGGAATGCACCGAACGCGCATCTGACGTGGGCGCTGCCACAGCAGCAACCGTTCCGCGATGACAGTGGCCGCAATGAACAGACCTTGGTCTGGTTGCCGAATGATGATGAAGACGCCTTGTTACTGCATCGGGTGGACGACAAGCGGTTGCGCAAGGCGGAGCCGGGCGCTTACACCGAAGCTGAGGGCAGCAAGGCCATGGTGCCGCTGCATGCACAGATGGGGCCGGGCATCGCACCGTGGATGCAGTTCGACATGCTGGATCTGTTGCGCCCGCTGGCGGAGGCGCAGGGCATGTCGCTGGATGAGGCCGCCAAACGCTTTACCGTCGTGCAAGTGCCGGCGCCAAGCCCAAATCAACTCGCCCGCTGGCGCTGGCATCCGGTGCTGGGGATGGAGCTACAGCGGTGAATGCGGTTATCGCTGCCACGGGTTCAGCACCGCGACGCCCATCGGCGCGAAATCGGCGGTGTTGCGGGTCACCACGGTCATGCCGTGCTCCAGCGCCGTGGCCGCAATCAAGGCATCGCGCATTGGGCGCGGGTTGGGGCAATGCAGGGCGGCGCTACGCAGTGCGATTCCGGTATCCACCGCTAACACCCGCCTGCCAAAGCCCGGGATTACTTGCGTGTGCAGCCACTTGCGCAGGCTCGCCCCTTTTTGCGGGTCTTTACGCTCGGCCAGCAATACGCCCAACTCCAATTCTTCGATGCTGGTCACCGATAGGTACAGCTGTTGGGTATCGCAGGCATCAGCCCAGTGGGCAACGTTCACATCCGCGCGCCCGGAACGCACTTTGCGTAACTCCGAAACCACGTTTGTATCCAGCAACCACATCAATCGAACTCGGCTGGCCGTGCGCGGCTATCGCGCGTAGGCAGCTCCAAATCCATATCGTCTTCCGCCGCCAGCGCCAGCAGGTCGGCAATCTTTGGGTGTTGGCCCGCCAGCGTGCGGTAGTCGTGGATCGACAGCAGCACATGCGCCGGCCGGCCGCGGTCGGTAATAAACACAGGCCCATCTTCTGCCGCACGCTTGGCGCGCCCGGTGTCTTGGTTGAACTCGCGGCTGGTGATGGTGCGTTCCATGTTGATAGGTTACTACAAGCAGCCTGTTCGGCTGTGAATGTCAATAGCAAAGTTTTCTCAGCCGCCTATTCGGCAGTCGAGGGCATATTTAACCAGAGCGGCGGGATCAGGCTTGATTTTAATAATAGTAAAGTGGATACTATTTTGGTGCCGTGGTGTGAACTGGCTGCTGGGCGGCACCGCTACTGCGGCTTCAAGAAGGGGTAGCGCGATGTTCGGTATAAGCCGCACCAGAATGAACTGGCCATCTGGCCTGCATCCCGCAGCAGCCAATCGCTGCGGGAATCCAGCCGTATCCGGCCCAATCGGGCCGCACAACAGGAACTGATAGATATGAGTGTGAACGAGCGAACCAAGCGCTTCCGCGAAGCCATCGCCAGCTTCATCGAGGAGCGTCGCACGGCGAAAATCGGCGATGAATCCGAGCCCGACACAACGGCTTCGGCCAAGTACGGGTACGACATCTGGCTGGCCGATGCTGCCCGTCGGGCGGGCCAGATTCAGGCTGTCACCCATGTGCTCAAGGCCACCCATCCCGATGCCAAAGGCAGCAGCCTGTACGTGGATTGTGCGGCGTTGCCGACACGCGACGAACTAGGTTCGCATGTGCTGGCGGCCGAAGTCGCCGAGGATATCGTCGGCAATGCGGCGGCCCTAGATGTCTACAAACTGCTGAAAGTGGCGGTGGAAGGGCGTCGCCTACTGGATTGGCTACTTGATGACGATGCCGACATGCTCGCCGCGTTATCGGGCAAGCCGGAAATAGCGGCCGAACACGCGACGGCATTCAAGGCCTTGTATCGCCAGCCCAATACATATAGCAGCCATGCCAATGCCAAGCAGGTGTATTGGTGCGTGGGCGATGATGCCGCTGATGATAGCCACTACCACCTGCTGCAACCGCTATTCTCCAGCAGTTTGGTGCATGCCATGTTCGAGCAGATCCAGCACGCGCGTTATGACGGGTCATTCGTAGAGGCGCGCAAAGCCCGGCGTGAGAAAAAACCGCATACCTTGGCCATTCCCGAATACCCCGGTTTGGCCGAGCGCAAGCTGGGCGGGACGAAACCGCAGAATATATCCCAGCTCAATTCCGAACGTGGCGGTAAAAATTATCTACTGGCTTCATTGCCGCCGCAGTGGAAGCAAGATTCGCCGCGCAGCTTTCATCATATGGCAACGGCGATGGGGCAGTGGTTCCGGTTTGAAGGAATCAAGCCGTTGTTGTATGGCTACGCCAATCATCTCAAATCCTACGACCAGCGCACGATGCAAGACACGATTACCCGTGAGCGCATGGAGCGGCAACTTGGTGCAAGCCTGGCGGAGTTCGGTACTGTCACCGTGCAGCAGTTTGAGCCGGGTTGGACGCGCGATGCGCAATGCAAACTGGCTCTATGCGAAAAGCTTTGGTTGGATCAAAAACGGTACAGCCTGCCATTGCGTGATGCCGAAGTCGACCCCGAAGGCCATCAGGATGATCTTGCCTTCAATCATGAGTTTGATAAGCAGGAATACCCCGATCAAGTCGCCGCCAACTTTGCCACTTGGCTCAATGAATGGCTACGCAAACAGGATTTGCCGATGAGTGATGTGGAACTTCGTCATTACGCACGCAACGCCATTGTGGAAGTCGCTAACTGGTCTAACCCGATTCGGCGTGATTTACCCAGCAAGCGCAGTTGGGCGCAAGAGGTGAACCCATGAGCGGCTGCCCAAATTTCACGCATCTTTTAGTGCTGCCCCAGCTTTGCGTGCAAAACGCCAATGCCATTTCCAGCCCATTGACTCACGGCTTTCCCGCCATCACCGCCTTTACCGGCCTGATGTGGGCATTGCAGCGCCGCCTGCAGCGTGAGGGTATCGAGGGGCTGTGCTTCAAGGCTGTCGGTGTGGTCTGCCATCAACATCAAGAGCAAGTGAGCGATGGCTACGTCAAAAGCTTCAGTTTGAGTCGCAACCCCATCGGCAAGGATGGCAAGGCTGCAGCGATTGTTGAAGAGGGCCGCATCCATCTACGGTTGAGCTTGGTATTTGCGGTGGATACGCTAAAACTGGGTATCGACGATGCAGAAGATGTCGCACTGGCCGGGCGAATTTCGGAACTGCTGTCCACCATGCGCATCGCCGGCGGCAGCGTGCTACCCAATCAGTCCGCCAGTGATCCCTACTGGGTGGCGATGACCGGCGATGCAAAAGGCCGCGAAGCCAACTTCAAAACCCTGCGTCTCAGGTTGCTTCCGGGGTTTGCATTAGTATCGCGCGATGATCTGTTGAAGGCCGAATTGCAAACCCGGCAACAGCACGATGCCGATGCCACCTTGCTGGATGCCTGGTTATCGCGCTCACGCCGCAACCACTATTACGATGCGGATGAAGGCGGATGGACGCACGACCGCCGCACGGGCAGTGGCTGGATAGTGCCGATCCCGGTGGGTTATACCGCGCTCACTGACGTGCAGCCTGCTGGCAGTGTGGCCAACGCGCGCGATGCCGATACGCCATTTCGTTTTGTGGAAGGGCTGTATTCACTCGGCCAATGGCTCAGCCCGCATCGTATCGAGCAGCCACGACAATTGCTGTGGTATCCCGATGCCAATGCCGAATCCGGCCACTACCGCTGTCGCAACGACTTCATCACACCACCCACTGAAGCCGATCAAACCGATTGGTCTGCGTATTACACCTATTAATTACTCATTCACTGGAGAACTCATCATGTCGATCAAAAACCCGTCCGTCCTCGCCTTTGAACGAAAGCTCGACCCCTCCGATGCTGTTTTTAGTGCAGGCCGCTGGGATCAGCGCGAACACAGTATCGGTTGGCAGCCTGTGCGCCTGCGCGAGAAAGCCGTGCGCGGCACCATTTCCAACCGGTTGAAGGCTGGCGCGCAAGACCCGGCAAAACTTGATGCCGCCATCGACAAGCCCAATCTGCAAACCGTGGATGTTGCCGCGATGCCGATGGATGCCGACACCTTGTGCGTGCGCTTTACCTTGCGCGTTTTGGCCGGCGTGGGCGAACCCTCGGCCTGCAATGAGGCGGCATATCGCGACAAGTTGATCAATACAGTTGGCGGCTACGCGGGCGAGCATGGCTTCGGTGAACTGGCCCGTCGCTATGCCATCAATCTGGCCAATGGGCGCTTTTTGTGGCGCAACCGCGTCGGTGCCGAAAATATCAGCATCCACGTGTATCGCATGCAAGATGGGCAAGCACAGGTTATCGGCAGCTTCGATGCGCTGAGCTTCTCACTGCGCAATTTTGACGTGCCCAATGCCGCAAGTGCCGAAGTGGCGGCATTGGCCGAGCAAATCCGCGCAGGCTTGAGCGGCGAACAGCATGTGTTGCTACAAGTCACCGCCTTTG
>JAUNTK010000006.1:18245-36595 GCA_030538735.1 Pseudomonadota bacterium | reverse complement strand
ATCGTGCTGAAAATCAGCTTTGCCGAAGCGGTATTTGGCCAAGCGCCGCCCTACACATCGCTGATCGAAACCGCCGCCGATGGCAGCCAGAGCTTGCGCTTCTCAACATCGGCCTATGCGCTGCTCTTGCAAGACCCGCTTTACGTCGGCGCGTACATGAAATCGCTGATGTTCGCCAGCGTCTCCACCCTGTTTTGCCTGCTGCTGGGCTACCCGATCGCCTACGGCATCGCGCGCGCCAAACCGACGTGGCGGCTGATCCTGCTGGTGCTGGTGATCCTGCCGTTTTGGACCAGCTCGCTGCTGCGCACCTACGCGATGATCGGCATCTTGAAGGCCAATGGCCTGCTTGCCAATACGCTGGCGGCCGTCGGCCTGATCGAGCCGGGCAGCGCGATTTTGCATACCGATCTGGCCGTGTATATCGGCATCGTTTACAACTACCTGCCGTTCATGATCCTGCCGCTGACCGCGACCCTGATGCGGCTGGATTTCACCCTGCTCGAAGCCGCTGCCGATCTGGGCGCACGGCCGTGGCAATCCTTCTTGCGCATCACCCTGCCGATGTCGATGCCCGGCATCATCGCCGGTGCGCTTCTGGTGTTCATCCCGGCGGTCGGCGAGTTCGTGATCCCCGATATCCTTGGCGGGCCGGATGCACTGACCATCGGCCGCGTGCTGTGGATCGAGTTCTTCACCAACCGTGATTGGCCGGTGGCCTCGGCGGTGGCGGTATCGATGTTGCTGTTGATCGTGATCCCCACGCTGATATTTGAATACTTTGAAAACCGCCGCGCCGAGCGCGAGGCCCACGCATGAACCGGCGCAACTGGGCATTGATCGCGGTGATGGTGGTTGGCTATGCCTTCCTCTACATCCCGATCATTTCGATGGTGGTGTATTCCTTCAGCGATTCACGGCTGGCCACGGTCTGGGGCGGGTTTTCCACCCGCTGGTATGGCGAGTTGTTCAACAACCAGCAGATCATGACTGCGCTGGGCCGCAGCTTTTTGATTGCGGCGATTTCGGCGACGGCGGCGGTGTGTATCGGCACCGCCAGCGGCTTGGCGCTCTCGCGCTTTGGCAAGTTCCCCGGCCGGGGCGTGCTCTCGCTGATGAACTCTTCGCCGATGGTGATGCCCGATGTGATGCTGGGCCTGTCATCGTTGCTGTTGTTTGTCGCCTTGCAGCAGATGTTTGGCTGGCCCGAGCGCGGCATGCTCACCATCACGCTTGCGCATATCACCCTGACCGCCTGTTACGTCACTGTGGTGGTGCGCTCGCGCATGGCCGGGATGGATGAATCGCTGGAAGAAGCCGCGATGGATCTTGGCGCACGGCCGTGGCGGGTGTTTTTCCTGATCACCCTGCCCTTGATCGCACCGGCACTGGTCGCCGGCTGGTTGCTGGCCTTCACCCTGTCGCTGGATGATCTGGTCATCGCCAGCTTCACCTCCGGCCCCGGCGCCAGCACCTTGCCGATGGTGATCTACTCCAAGGTCAAGCTGGGCGTCACCCCGGAAATCAACGCACTGGCGACGCTGATCATCACCGTCGTAGCCTTGGGCGTGGCGATTGCCGGCTTCTTCATGCAGCGCCAGGAGCGGCATTCGGAGTGATCCAGATGATGCCCGAGGCGGCGCGGGAAAATCGCATCAAGAAAGCCCCGAGCAAGCCGTCATTCCAGCGACAGCCGGGGCGCGGTTTCAAGACGACTTGTTCAGAGCTTCCTGAAATTCCGTGTGACTGATCGATAGGTCAAAAAAACATCCGCTTTTCGGGATTAAGATTGCTACTCCCCCGCTGCGCATGGAGTACGCATGAAACCCTTGTTGTTGCTACGCACCGTTTTGCTGGCTTCTTTTCTCGCGTTGTTGCTGCCCGCCAACGTACTTGCCTGGGCATGGTCGAGCTACGATTTTCTGAGCGATCAACGTTGGTCGCAGATCAACAACCGTCTGACCAACCAACGCATGGACGACATGAATCGATCCGTGAAGAAAAGTTCAGCTCAGCGCAGTTCATCCAGCGCAAGCACACCGGCCACCCCCGCCGCCAACACCGCATCACTGCGCTTGGGGGCGACAGCATCGACCGATTTCAGCCTTATCGGCGATTTGATCGCCACCACCAAGTTCAACAATGAAAACGTGGCGACCGTGTTCCAGATCTACAACGCTGCCGCCGCCAGCCTCAACGTGCCTGCCAACGACAGCGCCAGCGGCATGGCCGCCTTCATCGCCGGCACCTATGCCGGCTATACCGGCAAACCGTTTCCCGATGCGATGTATCGCCCGCTGTATCTGCAATTTGCCGGCACATTGGCGGCTGACCAGGATCATGCGCGCATGCCACGGCAGCAGAAAATCCAGATGTATCAGCATCTGGTGCTGACCGGCATGGTGTATCAATTGGCCCAGCTCGATCTGCAGGCCAGCCCCAACGCCCGCGACCAAGCCACCCTGCGTACCGCCGCTGGCGCTGCATTCAAAAGCGTCACCGGCCTTTCGCCCGATGAGGTCAGGTTCACCGCCAACGGCATGCAGAAGCGTTGAGTGTTCTGGTTGATGCGGCGGAGTTGGCTGGTCATGTATGGCTACAAGCCGAGCGATCGCATCGATCAGCCCCGGTAAATCAAGAGCACAACTCGACGCAAAGATCGTGTTGCACTTTTCGCCTTCGGGCTCATGCAAAAAGCGGCGCACGTCCTGTGCGCCGCCCTCTGGATTTCAGATTTGATCGGCGGTGAGTTGGGAGCAAGAAAAGCTCATCCACATCAAGCCCATCAAAACCGACAACACATAGTGGGATTCTTCAACCCTCGCGGCCATTCAATCCCAGGCCGGAGCCAAGCCTTCCGGGTCGGTCAGCCGTTGCCCACGATCAAGGGCGGCAATCCGCGCCATTTCATCGTCACTCAATTCAAGCTTCAGGGCTGCGAGGTTGGCTTCGAGATTGCCCCGTTTGGTCGATGACGGGATGACCGCATAGCCCAATTGCATCGCCCAGGCCAGCGCGATCTGCGCCGGGCTGACACCATGTGCGCGGCCGATATCCTGCAAGACGGCATCATCCATGACCTGCCCGCGGGCCAGCGTCATGTAGGAGGTGACACTGATGCCCTGCGCTTGGGTGAAATCGGCCAGCTTGCGGTTCTGCAGGAACGGATGCAGCTCGATCTGATTGGTGCGGATGACACCGGGGCCGGCGATTTCAATCGCCTCTTTCAGCAATGCGCTGGGGAAATTGGAAACACCGATCGCCCGGGTCAGGCCGCGTGCTTGGGCCTCTTTCAAGGCGTGGATGGAATCGGCCAGCGGCACTGCAGCGTTTGGCGAAGGCCAGTGGATCAAGGTGAGATCGACATGATCGGTACGCAGCTTGGCAAGGCTGTGTTCGAGGCTCGGGATCAGGGCATCGGCGGCAAGATTTTCTGTCCAGATCTTGGTCGTGATGAAAAGCGCGTCACGCGACGGGGGATTTTCTGCCTCGGCAATGGCTTGGCCGATCTCGGCCTCGTTTTCGTAGATTTGCGCGGTATCGATGACGCGATACCCCAGCGCCAGCGCATTGCTGACCGAATCGATCACGGTTTGCCCCTGCAAACGGAAAGTGCCGATACCAAACGGCGGCGGGATCGAATTGTGTGCATTCATGAGATGTCTCCTGCGGGAGGTGGGGAATGAAATCAATTGCAAGTGGCTGCGGCAGCGTTCTGGACGCGCGCGTGTCGTTGCCTGCGCGCCTGCCACAGCACCAAGACCAAGGCGGCTGCACTGAGTATCGCACCCACCAGCGGCACCGCGACGTAGCCCAGCTTGGCGGCAATCACCGCCGCGCCCGCCCCCGCGCCCAACGCATTGCCAAGATTGAAGGCACCGATGTTGACCGATGAAGCCAAGCCCGGCGCACCGCTGGCGGCATGCATCACCCGCATCTGCAAAGGCGGCACGACGGCGAACGCGGCCAAGCCCCAAACCAGCAGGCCGAGCGTGGCCCCCACATGGGTTTGCGCCAACAGCGGAAACAGCAGCATGATGACGACAAGCAGACCAAGAAAGCCGATCAGGCTGGCATCCAGTGCGCGGTCGGCCAATTTGCCGCCAGCAAAATTGCCCAGCGTGAAGCCCAGGCCGATCACCATCAGCATCGCGGTGACAAAACCGTTCGTGGCACCAGTGAGGCTGGTCAGTGTGGGCGCAATATAGGTGTAGAGCGTGAACATCGCGCCGGCGCTCAAGACGGTCGTGGCCAATGCCGAGTACGGTGGGCTGGGTCAGCACGGCAAACTCCGCACGCAGGTTCGGCCGGCTACCGCCACCGCCTGCGGGCAACACCCTGGACAAGGCCAGCATCGCCACCACCCCGATGCCCGCCGTGGCAACAAACGACAACCGCCAACCGATGATCTGGCCAAGCCAGGTGGCCGCGGGAACGCCACCGACATTGGCCAGGGTCAGGCCCATGAACATGGCCGCCACCGCGCTGGCTTGTTTCTCGCGCGGCACCACACTTGCCGCCACCAGTGACCCCAGACCGAAGAACGCGCCGTGGTTCAAGCTTGTCAGCAAACGCGCCGCCAACAACGTCCAGTACTCCGGTGCGAGCGCCGAAAGCAGATTGCCGAGGGTGAAAATCGCCATCAAGCTGATCAATGCAGCCCGCCTCGACCAGCGGGTCAGTGCCAGCGTCATCAAGGGCGCACCGATCATCACCCCGATCGCATAGGCGCTGACCAGCATCCCGGCGGTGGGGATGGAGACATTGACGCCTTCGGCAATCACCGGCAACAGCCCCATCGGGGCGAATTCGGTGGTGCCGATGCCAAATGCGCCGATCGCCAAGGCGAGCAGCACCCAGCGTGGATTGCTTGTTGTTGGCGTTGTGGTTGAAGTTGTAATCGGGGACATGAAATTGATCCTGCAAGAGTGTCGGACAAGGCCTGGGCACGGTGATTCCAGCGCTGCCCGCATTCCGGTGTCATCGGCTACGCCTGCGGCGGTGTCGCCCGACAGGTATCTGCGAATGACCCGAGATTAGCTGGCAGCAGCTGACGGGCACTTTGAAGATGCGCATCTTGCCCCTGCATCCATTGCCAATAAAGCCTTTAATGTGGGAAATACTTTTGCAGTAATGGCAAAAATAAAGTGGGCTTTCCCGCGCAAACCGGGCGCGCCAGAACGTGGGATACGCATGCCTCAAGCTGCCCTGAGCGAGCGAGAAGGGGTACTGGGGAAGCCAGATCACATCCGCAAAACGGCCCCCCCCCTTACTTTAGTCATATACCTTGGGTTAATTTTTGTGATAGAACCAGAGCGTGCGCATGATCACAACGAATACAAGGACGCACGTTCACACACTCTGCCACTTACTTGGAAGCCCATATGAAACCCAGACTTTGCCTCCCCCAGCAGACTCGTTCACGTCTTTTCCAAGCCATTACCTGCAGCCTGCTGTTCGGCAGCATCGCCTCCCCTGCATTGGCCCAATCCGACCGGATGCCGCTCAGCACATCCGCTGCGGCCGCGCAATGCAACGCCAGCGATGCCGGTGACCGATTGGAATGCCAGAACCGGCTATTTGCCAACTACCAATTCAAGTTGGAATTGCGCCCGCAGGCCGTATCCAGCACCGCCACCGGCCCGGTGGTTGCCGCCGATGAAACCGGCCAATTGGGCGACCCGGATAGCTGGCGCACTGACGAGTTTGAGCAAGACTGGGGGCTGGGTGCCATCAACGCCCACCACGCCTATGCGCGCGGGCTGAGCGGCGAAGGCATCCGCATCGGCCTGCTGGATTCCGGCGCGGGTCTGGAACATACCGAGTTTGCCGGCAAAGACCATCGCGGCCTGACCATCGGCGATCTGTTGGAGGATGGCAGCCGATGCGCGGCCAATAGCTATCTGGTGGGCGATAGCACCTGCTTCGGTACCGATGGCGGGCGCCCATCGATCAACGCCAGCTACTGGGATCCGACACTGGAGCCGTATCTGCGCGAGGAATTCAAGTATTTGCTCGGCACGATTGAGCTCGAATACGAGTCGCACGGCACTCACGTCGCCGGCACCATGTCGGCCAATCGCGATGGCCAGGGCATGCATGGGGTGGCCTTCAACTCCACCTTCAACTCGGCCCGTCTGTTTGCCGATACCTATATCCATATCGATCTGCTGTGCGCATTTCTCGGCTGGTGCAGCAGCGCCAGCATGAACCCCAGCGATAGCGCTTTCGAAGACATGTACCAGCAGATGAATGCCGATAATGTCCGCGCACTCAACCATAGTTGGGGGCTTGGACGCGAGCCAACCGATGCCGCAGGCCAGGATGCGTTCTACAACAACCCCGCCAATGCATCGCGCTGGGAGCTCATGCGCGATGGTTCATTGGCCAACGGCATGATCCAAGTCTGGGCCGCCGGCAATACCGGCTCGGTCATCGCAACACCAGCAGAAAGCCCGATTGCCGGCATCTATGCCAGCCTGCCGCGTTTGTATGCCGAACTCGAACCGTACTGGCTCAGTGTGGTCAATGTAGGCCGCACCGGCGATGACGACAACCCGTATGTGCTCAGCAACCGCTCGATGAAATGCGGCCTCAGCATGAATTGGTGCCTTGCCGCACCGGGCAGCGTGATCAACTCCACCGTGTACGGCGGCAGCTCGTTGGAAGGCGATATCGGTCAGGATGCCGATGGCAATTTCTACATCGAAGGCATTGACACTCTCAACCCCGAGTTCAACTACGCCAACTACAGCGGCACCTCGATGGCGGCGCCGCACGTCACCGGTGCGCTGGCGCTGCTGTTTGAGCGTTACCCGTATCTGACCAATCCCCAAGTGCGTGATGTGATGCTCACCACTGCCACCGATATGGGCGCGCCGGGTGTGGATGAAATCTATGGCTGGGGCTTGCTCAATCTGCAAAAAGCCATTGAGGGCTATGGCCAGTTCCGCGTCGATACCGATGTGGTGATGAACCACAAAGCCGGCGGCACCCATGTCTGGAACGACAGCCGCGTGTGGGATGACTGGCGCAACGATATCGGCGGCCCCGGCCGGCTGTCTTTCGACAGCGGCAACGGCGGCTGGCTGCGCCTCTCCGGCAGCAATACCTTCAACGGCCTGACCGTGAAGGGCGGCGTGCTGGAGCTTGCCGGCGACAACCAACTGGCGGCTGATGTCGTCGTCAATGGCGGTGTGCTCAATATCTCCAGCAATGGCGTGTTGAACGGCAGCATGTTGACCATCAACGATGGCGCCGCCCTGATCAACGGCCGCGTGGTGAACGGCGAAACGCTGGTCAACGCCGCTGGTTATCTGCGCGGCACCGGCAGCTTGGGCAACACCACGGTGTACGGCACCGTTGCCCCGGGCAATTCCATCGGCACTCTGACCATCAACGGCGATTACGTGCAGAAAGCCGGCTCGTATTTCGATGTTGAAATGCAGCCGCCCAGCAGCACCGACATGATCGATGTCACCGGCACCGCCGTGCTTGAAGGCGGCACCGTGCGCGCCATCCGTATGCCGGGCGTGTTTGGCTTGGGCCAGACCTATAGCATCCTCAATGCGGCAGGCGGCATCAGTGGCCAGTTTGCCGGTGTGGATGTCTCCGGCCTCAGCCCGTTCCTGGCCATGAACCTGCGCTATGGCAGCAATACCGTGTTTGCCGACATGATTCGCGGTGCCTCACTGGCTTCGGTCGCCACCACACCGAACCAGATCGCCACCGCTGGCGCGCTCGATAGCCTGGCCGACAGCAACGCCCTGCTGCAGGCCTTGGTCTTGCTGCCCGATGCCGATCAGGCCAACAGCGCCCTCAACCAGCTTTCCGGCGAGTTGTACCCCACCCTGCGTGGGGTGTTGGTGGATGATGGCCGCCACCTGCGCGGGGCCGCACTGGCACGCGCCCGCACCGGGCATGATGCTTTTACCGCGCAATCGGCGGGTGAAGGCTTCTCGCTGTGGGCCGACCTGCTCTCCAATGGCGGCTCGTTGCAGGGCGATGCCAATAGCGCGTATGCCCGCTACTCCGGCTACCAGGCGCTGGTCGGTGCCGATTACCAGCTCGACAGCGGTTGGCGCTTTGGCGCACTGGGCGGCACCGGCCGTACCGATGCCAATATCGGCTTGCGTGATTCCAAGGCGGAAGTCAGAAACCGCATGGCGGGCCTCTATCTTGGCCAGCGCTGGGGCGGCTTTGGCGTGCAGGCCGGTTACACCCGCGCCTGGCATGACATCGAAAACAAGCGCGGCATCGCGTTTGCCGGCTTCTCCGACCAGCTGATGAGCCGTCATGATGCCACCACCGATCAGGCCTTCATCGAAGGCGGCTATCTGTTCGGCGGCCAAGCGTGGCAGATCGAGCCTTACCTGCAATATGCGCATGTCAAGGTGAAAGCCGATGGCTTCAGCGAAACCGGCGGTGCTGCGGCACTCAACGGCGGCGCGGAAACCAGCAAGGTCAATCTCGCCACGGGCGGGCTGCGTTTCAACGTCAACCTGCGTGGCGCACAGCAGGAAGAAACCTGGCTCAGCCTGCGTGGCGGCCTGGCCTACCGCCATGCCAGCAGCGATATCACCGCGGCCAACACCCTGCAGTTCACTGGCAGCAATGGTTACACCGTGCAGGGCGCGCCGATTGCCGACCGCGCCACGATTGGTGAGTTGGGTATCGCCGCCCGTCTCAGCGATCGCACGATGTTGGAACTGGGCTACAGCGGCCAGTTTGCCGATGAAGGCAATGACCACGGGGCCAACACCCGCCTGACCATCAAGTTCTGATCAGCGCGGCAAACCTGTAGCAGGCAAGACCGACAAGGGCAGCGCAAGCTGCCCTTGTTTTTTGCCGCCCGATCAAATTTCAGGTTTCGGCAACAGCCCGCATCCAGTGCGATGGAAGCCGCTACTATCCCAACCACCTTTGCACCGGCCGCAAGAATGAAAGCCACATTGGACGAAATGCAGGTATTGATCGCCGTGGTCGATAGCGGCGCGATCTCGCGCGCGGCCGAACAACTGGGGCAAACGGTATCGGCCACCAGCCGCAGCTTGGCGCGTTTGGAAGACAAATTGCAGGCTACCTTGCTGCACCGGACTACCCGGCGTCTGGCATTGACCGAAGAAGGCGATGAATTTTTGCGCCACGCGCGGCGCATCGTGGCGGCAGCAGAAATGGCCGAAGAAGCACTGGCGACGCGCTTGGAAACGCCCAGCGGCCTGCTGCGGGTGGATGCGTCATCACCATTCATGCTGCATGTGATTGCGCCGCTAGTCGCCAGCTATCGCGCCCGCTACCCACGGGTGACGCTGGAATTGCTGAGCCAAGACCAGATAGCCGATTTGCTGGAACGGCGCACCGATGTCGCGTTTCGTTTTGGCCGGCTGGGGGATTCCACCCTGCATGCGCGCCGGCTGGGCAGCAGCCGCATCCGTTTGCTGGCCAGCCCCACTTACCTCGCCACGCATGGCCAGCCGCAGAGCGTGGAGGATTTGATGCAACACGCGCTATTGGGCTTTGGCGAGCCGGAATCGCTGAACCACTGGCCGCTGGCGGGCCATGACGGCGGCCATCTGCACATCACCCCGGTGCTGCGGGCCAGCAGTGGCGAGATGTTGCGGCAACTGGCGCTCGATGGCGCCGGCATCGTCTGCCTGTCGGATTTCATGACCGCCCAAGATCGCGCAGCGGGCCGCTTGCTGCCGGTGCTGGCCGCACACACGCTGGAGGTGGGCCGCGCCGTCCACGCGGTTTATTACCGCAACACCACGCTGTCTTCGCGCATCCAATCGTTTGTCGATCATGTGGCTGCGGCGATGCACGAAGCCGGGTTTGAGTGAGCCTGCCCACTGCGATCAATCCCCGCCGCTCCACGGCTGATTGGCTGGCTATCTTGATGATGGATTCGCGCGCACGCCGCCGCTCATAACGATAAGCGTATCCGCTTGGCTAGCCCGCTGGTACGCATCGCCGGGGCGTTGATCGCCTGCGTGATCGCGGCATCCGTGCCCCAAATCTGCAAGCGCTTGCGCGCGCGCGAAATCGCCGTATATAACCACTGGCGCGATAACAGGCGATGTTCGACCACCTGTGGCAACAACACCGCGACCTCCGCGTATTCCGAGCCTTGCGCCTTGTGCACAGTCAGTGCGAAGGCCGCAACATGGGCCGGCAAGGCGGCAATATCAAACGCACGCGGCAGGTCATCAGCGGCCTCGAACCAGACCTGCAAGCCACCGCTGCCATCGCCAAGACAGATACCAATATCGCCATTGAACAGGCCGCTAGCCGGGTCGTTTCGGGTAATCATCACCCGCCGCCCGGGATACCAAAACGTGCCCTCGCCCACGGCGGCATCCGCGGTTTGCAGGGCGCTGGCCAGATGTTTTTCGATCACCGCATTGGCACCGCTGGCACCAAACTCACCCTCGCGCAGCGCCGATAGCAACTGGCGGCGGCGCAGCGTTTCAAGTGCGATTTGCGGCTCGAGCGTGTGCTGCAAGCTGCGGTCGATACCGGCAGCGATGATTTCAGCAAGTAGTGCATCGGCCCAACCATGCAGCGCCTTGCGCAAGGCTGGCGCATCGGCCAACCGCTGTTGCATGGCGGCCGGCTGGGCGGCACTCAAACCGGCAAAGAACGCCGCTGGCTCACCTTGACGCACGGCCTCGTTCAAGGGCAACAAGGCACGATCGGCGCGAAAACTATGCAGCAAGCGTTGCAGGTTGGCACTGTCATCGCCTAACGCGCTGACGATGTCTTGCAATACCGAGCCGGTGCCGACCGAATCCAACTGGTCGGCATCACCGACAAGAATCAGCCGGGTATCGGGCGATAACGCCTCCAGCACACCGCGCAGCATCGCCAGATCCAGCATCGAGGCTTCATCGATCACCACGATATCGGCCGGCAGCGGTGAATCGGCATGATGACGCCAACCGCCGCGTGCGCCACGACTGCCCAGCAGGCGATGCACCGTGGCGGTCTCGGCCATTTGCACCTTGGCCAGCAACGGCTGCCAAGCTGCCGGGAAATCCTCGGCCGATGCGGCGCGCAGTGATTCGCCCAGACGTTGCGCGGCCTTGCCCGTTGGTGCGGCCAACCGCAGCCTGGCATCATCGCCGTGCTCGGCCAGGAGCGCCATCAAGATGCGCAGCACGGTGGTGGTCTTGCCGGTGCCCGGCCCGCCGGTGAGCACAAACAGGCGTTGCCGCAATGCCTTGGCGACTGCCGCACGCTGGCCGGCGATGCGCGGGTCATCCGGCTGGGCAAACAAGCTGTCGAGTTGATCGACGCTGATCGTTGCCTGTGCCGGCTGCAGGCGCTCACCAAGCAACTGGGCCAGCGCCACCTCATGCGAAAAATTGCGGCGCAGATAGAACAAATCGTCATCGATGACAAAGGGCGTCGCCGCGCTATCCGCCGTACCCACCAAGGGCATGGTGCGCAAAGCGGCGAGCGTTTCTGCATCATCGATGCGTAGCGCGCTATCGCCCGCGCCATCGGCGGCACTGGCGGCAGCGGCGATATCGGCCAAGCGCTGATCGCCCCCATGCGCCCGCACCCAACGCGCCACCGCGTGATCGATCGGCTGCCAATCGCGGTTGGCCGGGGCCGCCGGGGCGGCGCGAAAATTGAAATCAGACCCGGCAGGTTTCATGCCGCCTCCTCGCTGCTGGCGACGCCGAAGGCCACTTGCAAATCATCAAGCAAACCATCGGCGAAACGGTGACGCCAGATGCCGGCATCGCCACCAAGCCCCACCGCACGCACAAACAAATACCACGCATCGCCCAGATGCCGCTCACGCGCATAACCCGGCAGGCGCAGGCGTAAATGGCGGTCCAGCGCGAGGATGTAGAGCAAGGCCTGAAAGCGGTAATTGGCCGCATCCATCGCCTGCCGCAAGGCCGTCGGCTGGTAATTTGCAAGCGTGGTTTCAAGGTAATTGCCCTTGTAATCAAGCACGTGATAACGGCCATCGTGGCGCAAGACCAGGTCGATCTTGCCGGTCATCAAGCCGCGCAATTGGCGATCATTGGCTGGCACCAACTCCGGCTCGCCATGCGCGGCGCAGATCGCGCGCAGCTTGCCCAGCGACACCGCATCGATGGCGAAATGGAATTGCATCTCGGCCAGCAGATCGCTGCCCGGCAGATCGCCCAAGGCGGGCATATCCTGCGCCAGCGGCGTGGCCAGTACGGCATCGATACGCTCGCCCAACAGGGCCGCAAGGCGCTTGCCGTCACGGTCGTTGCTCCAGAGTGATTGGCGCTGCAATTCGCGCTGGATAAGCCCGCCCTGCTCGGCCACCGGCCGGCCGATTTCGCGGTGTTCAAACACCCCATGCAGCGCCGTACCAAACTCGGCACCGCGCCATTCGGCCAGCGCCTTGAGCACCGGGTTGCCATCGGCGCTGGAATCGCGGTTGGCCGATGCCAGCAAATCCTCGTCCTCGGCGGCACCCTCCTTGGTGCCATCCGCCGCCTGCACGCCTCGCATCAGCGAGCTGAAACTATGCAGCGAAGGCAGCGGCGACCACGGCAGTGTCGGCAACTGCCGCGCTTGCGCTTGCTGTGGCGCACTACGCTTGGCGTGATAGCGCACCGAATCATCGTGGTTCCAGCCAGTTTCCCAGCTGATGTGCGGGCTGTGTGCCGCCTGCAACAGGTGATCCACGGGTGGTGCGGATCGGCCCAACATCACATCCAGCGCACTGCGCGTGCTGCCAGCATCGGCCACCGTTTTGATTTTGTCTTTGTCTTTGCTTTGGCTTCTCGCGTTGACCGGGCGTTCCACCGGCAGCATCTGCACATGGCAGGCGTGGATGGCGCGGGTCAGCGCGACATACAGCACACGGAAGCGTTCATCCTGCAATTCTTCGGCCGCGATCTTGGCCGCAGCAGCATCGGCGCGCAGCAGACGATGCCCGCTCTGCGGGTCGCTCAATGCCACCAAGCCCGTTTCGGGTTTGCCTTGATGCGCCCACATCAGCGGCAGAAATACCACGGCAAACTCCAAGCCCTTGCTGGCGTGCAAGGTCATCAACTGCACGCGCGCGGATTCCGATTCGATACGCAACTGGCGTGATTCGGCAGCGTTCTCTTCGCCATCGGTTTCATCGTTGCGCTGGGCGGCCAGCCATTCCAGCAACGCGGCCTGGCCCAAGCCCTCGTTGGCAGCGGCCTGCAATTCTTCGCCCAAATGGCGCAGATCGGTCAATATGCGCTCGCCACCGGCCTCGGCCAGCACGCGCGCGCCGATGCGTTCGATCAAGGCATCGATCAAGGCCTGCGCCCCCAGCGTTTGCCAGATGCCGCGCCAACGGTGGAACAACACCGAAAACGCCTGCCACGCCGCGATATCACCATCCAGCGCGGCGACCTGCGACAAAGACATGCCAAACAAGCCGGTGGCCAAGGCCGCACGCATCGGCGCCTGCTGCTCGGCGTGTGCGACTGCGTGGAAGATCAACTGCAACTCACGCGCGGTTTCACCGGCAAACACGCTGGAGCGGGCCATCGATACGCAGGGCACGTTGCGCGCTTCCAGCAAGCCGCGCAGGGCTAGGATTTGAAAATTGCTGGGCAAGAGCACGGCGATATCGGCCGGGCTGAGCAAGCGCGGCGCGTCATCCTCAATCAAGGTGTAGCGGCGACTGGCCAACATCGTGGTGATCTCGTTGGCGCAGGATTCCAGTGCGCGCTCGGTGCGTTCGCCGCTGGCATCGGGCGGGTCTGGGTCGATCACCATGCGCAGCGGCTGCAGCAGCGGCTGGCCATCCAGGCAGAGCGGCGTGGCATCGCGGCGGGCGCTGGCTGTGACCGGGTGATAACGGATGGCGGATGTGGCATCGGCACGCGCATCCAAGGCATCACCGGTGATTTCATACAGTTCATTGATCGCCGCCACCATCGCCCGCGATGAGCGGTGGTTCACGCCCAACCGTAGCTGGCTATCGGGCGGTGCGCTGGCCGATGCGCGTTGATAGGTGTGGATATCGCCACCGCGAAAGCGATAGATCGCCTGTTTGGGGTCGCCGATCATCAGCAGACGGCCGCGCGGCTGGCCATCGGCATCGCGGTAAATCGCATCCAGAATGGCGTACTGCACGCCATCGGTATCTTGAAACTCATCGACCAGCGCCACCGGCCACGCCGCGTGCAAGGCATCGGCCAGCGGGCGTTCGGCGCGGCCTTGCTCGCTCGCCAGCGCGGCGTCAACATCGCCAATCAGGTCATCGAAGCTGCGTTGGTCGTGGCGCTCGGCTTGGCGGCGTTTCTGTGTGATGGCCCATGCGCGCAGCCGTTGCCAGAGGTGTTGGCGGCGGGCATCGAAGTAGCGCGTGATGAAATCGGCCACCTGCGCAGACAATGCCTGCGCCTTGAGCAAGGCCGGGTCATCGGCCATGTTTTTCAGCACCCCTTTCAGGCCATCGGCGAGTTGCATCGTCACAAGCTGTGTTGCATCGATGGCAGATTGCCCCCGGCTTTCGATAAACTCGGCAGCGGCCAACCATGCCTTCGGTTGCACACTGCCGGCTTTGAAGACGCCGCTGCGTGCGCCATCACGCAGGGCTTGGCTGGTATCCGTATCGGGCCAATCCGGCAATGCGATATCCGGCACCTCGCTGCCCGGTGCCAGCAATTGGCCGATCTGTTTGCCGTTGATCGTATTGGGCAAAAACGGGCGTAATCGGGCCGGCAAAAATGCCTCCAGCTCGGCCGCGTCGCTTTGATTCAAAATGCGGCGCAGATCGGCGGCGATCTCGTTATACCAGGCCACGCCATCGACCAACTCGCCCTGCACAAAACGGCCACCGGCGGCAAATGGATGCTCGGCCAGAATGCGGGCGCACAGGCCGTGCAAGGTGGAGATCGGTGCCAGATCAAGCTCGCCGAGGGCAAGCCTGAGGCGGCCAAGATCGGCCTCGCGCTGGGCATCATCGCGCCAGCGATCATGCAGCCAGATTTTATCGGCTGCGTCGTCGGCACGCGGCGTGTGGGCATCAAACAGCAGGGCTTCGTGCTCGGCCCAGAGCAGACGCGCACGCAGGCGCTCGCGCAATTCGCTGGCCGCGGCATCGGTAAAGGTGGTCACCACGATGCGGCGCGGGCTGAGCGTTTGCTCAAGAATCAGGCGCAGGTATAACGCGGCGATCGTCCAGGTCTTGCCGGTACCGGCGCTGGCTTCGATCAGGCTGCGCCCGGCGCCATGCAAGGCCAGATTGCGCCAATCGATGTGTGAGGGGTGATCGCTCATGCCGCGTCCTCGGTGGACAAAGCCAGCAGCTGGTTCAGTTCAACTGCAAAATCGCAAAGCTCGGCCAATCGAGCCGAGCCTTCGGCAAACATTTCATCGCCGGCCAATAACGCGGTGTAGCCCGGGCGATAATCACGTTCACCGGTGCCAAAACGGTCGGATTGCCACGCCTTGTGTACGGCATGGGCGATGTTCTTCTCGGCACTCATCGCCTCGATGGCGGCGGCCGATGTGCGCGGGAAATAACGCAGCGGGTAATGCCCCGCTTCTTGCCACCAGATAATCGACTGGGCCAGCGCGGCTTCGAGTGTGGCGCGGCCGATCTCGCCGGTATGATACGCATGGTCGCAGGCATCCAAGTGCGCCGACCAACTGCTTGGCTTAAGCGTAGCCAGGCTGAGGCGCAGGCGGATATCGCGCGGCAGGCTGAGCCGGGCCAGCATCCAATCCAGCCAGATCGGCAGCCGCCGAGCGAAATGCAGCGCGCCATCCGACCATGTGCCCGTTTTGCTTTTTTTCGGCGGCACCACTGCGATCAATTGCAGGCCACCATCGGGGTGCGCATACAGGCCATCGATGCGGCCGGTGATGCGCACGGTTTGCCCCGCGACCGGCAGCTGCAGATCGGCCGATAAGCCCTGCTTCACTGGCGGCGCATCATCCACCACTGCGCCACGCGCGCGCAGCACATTGGCGATGATCGAGGCCTGTTCGCGCTCGTGCTGCCATGCCAGCTCACCGACGCTGCCGACCGGCATGCGGCCATCCAGCCGCAGCCAATCGGGTGCCTGATCGGGGTTCCAGCCCGGCACGGCCAAGGCCTCATCAAACACCAGGCGGCGCACCACGCTATCGAGCCCAGAGAGTTTGGCCTCGCTGGGTTCTTCGCTGGATAGGCGTTCATCATCGAGCCCCTCCAAACTCAGGTACATGCGCCGCTCTAGCAAAGCCTGCGCCGGGTCACGCCAATACGCCTTGAGTTCATGCAGGCCAATCGTGGCGGGAAGCTCAAGCCGCATCGTGCTGATCTGTGTATCCGCCGGGCTGGCGGCTGCCTCGTGCATCGCCGCACTGGCTGCGTGATAAGTAAACAAACGCGGGTCTGTGCCGGCAAAATAGCGCAGGTCAAACGGCTGCAAGGGATGGCGCACCTGCCACGGCAGCGCCTTGGCCATCGCCTCGCCGGCTGCTTGATCGGCACGGCCAAGCACCGCGCACAACTCGGCCAGCGGTGCCGCCGGGTTGCGTGGTTTGCCATCGCGCACGCCTTCACCGATATACGAAAGATGCAGATGGTCACGGGCCGACATCAGGGTTTCCAGAAACAGATAGCGGTCATCGAAGCGCTGATCGCGATCACCCAGCCGACGCAGGCGCGCCATCAAATCCAAGCCGCCATCATCGACGTGGCGCGGGAACTCACCATCATCCAGGCCCAGCACGGCGATGAAGCGAAACGGCAACGCGCGGCGCGGCACCATGCCGCTGAACGTCGCCCCGCCAAGCAGGAAGGATTGGTGCTCCGGCACGCCCTGCAAGGCCGATTCAAGCTGCTCGATGACCACGGAAAAATGCAGCGCCGGGTCAACCTCGGCGACCGTCACTTCTTCGCGCAGTGCGTTGATGGTGCGCTTCAAATCATCCAGCGCCTTGCGCGCAACGCGGTCAGTGGGATCGATGCTGAAAAGCGCATCAAGCAATGCAATCAAGCGCGGCACCCATTCGCTGGCTGGCCGCGTTTGATCCGACCATGTCAATACTTGCTGGAGCTGCAACAACACCGCATCCAGCGCGCCAACGGCCGCCGCATGCTCGCCCTGAATCGCGGCCAGTGGCAGCAACTCGGTATCGTCTGGCAAGTGCAGCGATGCGCTATCACCCGCGCCGCTGTCATCCACCAGATAGCCGGTGATCATCCGGTCCAGTGCCCAAGCAAAGCCGTGTTCGGCCAATCCCGGCACGCCAAAACTGGCGCGATGCGCTGGGTCAAGCGACCACGCAACACGCGATTCGCGTAATAACTCGGCCAATGCGGCCAGCCCGTCATCGCCAAGATCAAAGCGCCGTTTGACCGCTGGCGTGGCGATGAAATCCAGCACTTCGGCCACACCGATACGCGAGGCCGTCATAGCCAACACACGCAAAAAGGCGGCAAACAAGGGGTGCGATTGCGCCACTGGCACATCGGCCGAGTGATACGGGATCGGCTCGCGGGCATCGCCGGGACGGCCAAATACGGCGGGGATCAGTGGCAGATAACGGCGGATATCGGGTGCCATCACCAGCATATCGCCGGGCTCGATCCCCGCCGCGCGCGCCGCAAGCATCGCATCGCGCAGGATTTCCAGCTCACGCTGCGTGGTATGTGCGACATGCACGCGCAAAGAGCCATCGGCGATTTCCGTGGCGATATCGGCAGTGGGCACAATCAAGCCTTCATCGAGGCGACGGATGCTTTCCTGCACGCGCTGCAGGCGATTGACCGGCGCGGCCGCATCACCATCCTGCCAATGGCGGATGTCCTCGTTGGGGGCGAGCTCCAGCAACGCGCTGAAAAAATGCTGGCCCAAGCGACCCCAACGCGCCAGCAATTCGTGCTTCTGCGGCCGCCACCAGTCGCCACCATCGGCGGCCGCGATCAAGGCGTGTTCTTCAGCCTGCCAGGCTTGGGCGCTGCCTGTTTCCAGCACGCCCCAATAGTGGCTACAAGGGTCGGGCAGATACAGCGCAACCAGCGCATGGCGCGACCACGCCTTGAGCATCGCCAACTCGGCCGGGGCCAGATGGCTGATGCCAAATACATGCAGCGTCGGTGCCGCCTCGGCATCTGCCGCGTCACGCTCAATATTGGCCAGCAGTTGCTCGATGACTTCAGCACGATGCGCGCCGATCTCGCGCACCGCCTGCTGCCATAGCGGTGCCAGCAAACGGCACTCGGTGGCCTGTACTTGCGCATCGGGGTGCGCCGCGCTGGCATAACTCAATTTGCCGTTGGCCCAGGCCGTCAGCCAATCAGCGCGATACACCAGATATTGCGAATACAGCCGCGCTAAGCGGTCGGCCAACTGGAAGCGGCGGCGCGAGCGCTC
>JAUNTK010000006.1:0-18235 GCA_030538735.1 Pseudomonadota bacterium | reverse complement strand
GGGGTCGAGAAAACGCAGGATGCGCGGGTCATCCAGCCCCGGCACCGATGCCGCATCCGCCAACCATTGATATAGATTCCAGCGCAAATGGCTGCGTTGCCAGCGCGGCAGCGAGACGGCATGGGCACCCAGCCGAGCCTGCGCCAATTGGTCGATCCACGTGCTGGGCAACATCACATCGAGATTGGCCACGATGCCGCCCTGCCCCATTCGCCGCGCCAGCGCACCAGTCAACCATTGCTTCATGCCCGGATGCGCGGCAATCACCTGCTGCGGCTGCAAGGGGTCGGCCGGCCACGTCGCATCAAGCAGACTCTGAAAGGGATCGAGCAAGGCCTCCAGCCGCGAGGCGCGATAAATCAGCAGGCCGCGCTCAGCTGCGGCCGCATCGATCTTGGGCAAGGCAGATGACGCGGGCGTTGGCGCGGTGGCATCAGTAGTCATGCGTGAATGATGCCGGAGTGAAGTCGCAGATGTTGCGACTGATCGATTCAACGGCAACCGCTTTCGTTTGCCTGAGGTTGGCGGGTTATTTTTCCTTTACCGTGACTCATGCGAGTTCTAGCAATCAACAGCGGCCGACGCCCTCCGGATTAGGTCGGGTGTTGGCTTTCAGGCAGGGTGGTGCCGGATCTCGTTTTGCTCGCAAACCACAGCCGATCAAATTGGACACCCGCAGGGTGGCGCACAGGACGTGCGCCACTTTTCGCATGAGCCAGGAGGGCGAATCGAAAAGTGATAACACACGACCCGCATCGAGCTGTGCTCTTGATCCTATATCCCTTCTCTTTGGTTACTTTCTCGCAGGCTGCAAGAGAAAGTGACCCGACCGACCTTGGGCGGGCGGAAGCCCTTGATCTTCAGAAAAAGGGAAATAACTCACTCACTTCGAGCAGGCGGAAGCTCTTAATCCAAGAAACCAACCTCCAAACCATCAAACACACCAGCCAGCAACACAGGGCACTACGCAGTGCAAACCAACGTATAGCAGGCGCATCACCACCCACTACCCTCACCCAAAGCCCGCAACAACTTGGTGCCGGCCCGCCCGTCCGCCGTCCAGCCGAGGCGCGTCTGTTCCAGCTTGATCGCTTCGCGTGTCTTGGCGCCGAGCATGCCATCAACATGGCCGATGTCATGGCCGCGCGCGATCAACAAGCGCTGCAACTCCATTCGCTCATCACGGCCAAGGCCAAGATCATCGGTTGGCCACGGGGTGATTAGGCCCGGCTCATTGCGCAGTGCGTTGGCCAGTAATGCGATCGCCAGCGCGTAGCTTTCGGCGGCGTTATAGCTATAGATCGCATCGTAGTTTTTGAACACGATAAACGCCGGGCCGTCGATGCCGGTGGGGATCAAAACCGCGGCGCGGGTTTGCCCGGTAAGCGTGATCGGTTGGCCATCGATACGGGTGATGCCCAACGCCTGCCAATCGGCCAGCGCCCGGCGCTTGGTGCGGCCAGCCAAGGCCGGATTGAAGCCGGCTGGCAAGGCGATTTCATAGCCCCAAGGTTGGCCGGTTTGCCAGCCCGAGCGCACCAGATAGTTGGCGGTCGAGCCCAGCGCATCGGGGATGCTGCCGACCAGATCGCGACGGCCATCGCCATCAAAATCCACCGCGATGCGGTTGTAAGTGGAGGGCATGAACTGGGTATGGCCAAACGCCCCAGCCCACGAGCCGCGCAGGTCATCGGCCGCGACATCGCCGCGCTGGACGATCTTCAGCGTTTCATACAACTCACTGCGGAAGAACGGTTGGCGGCGGCCGAAGCAGGCCAATGTGCCCAGCGATTGCAGCAACGGGCGGCGGCCAAAGTTCTGCCCGTAATCGCTCTCAACACCCCAGACCGCGACCACCGTGGCCGGGTCAACGCCGTAACGCGCAGCTACTTGGTCAAGCAATTCGGCATGCTTAATCAGCCGCTCGCGGCCTTCGCGGATGCGGCGCGCATCGACCAGCGCGGCCAGATAATCCCAAAGCGGGGTGGAAAACTCGGGCTGCCGGTTCAACAACGGCAACACACCCATATCCGGCACGATGCTTATCGCGTGCTCATCGAAGGTAGCCGCATTGACACCCGCCGCAATCGCCGGCGCACGCAGGCCGGCCATGCAGCGGGTAAAACTAGCCAATTCGCTGGCGTTGGCTTCAACCACAGCGGGCGGCGGTGGCGGCGCGGGCGGTACGGGCGGCATGACCACCGGCGCGGGTGGGTCGGGCACGACCGGCGGCGGTGGCGGAGTGACCGGCGGCGCGGCACAGCCAGCGAGGGCGGCGGCGGCAGCAAAAATCAGGCTTCGGCGGGCAAGAGGTGACACGGCAATCCATGCGATCAATCAGGTCGGATCGATCATGCCATCCCTGCCACCCCGGGGCAAAGCATTCGCCGGCAATCACACCTCGGCATTGCGCCGGTAATCGAAAATCAGATGGGTCTGGATATGCGCGACCTCGGGGCGCTCGGTAAAGATGGTCAGGGTCAGCTCGCGCAGATGGTCGGCATCGCGCGCGCCGACATGCACCATGAAGTCATCGGCACCGGCCAGATGATAGAAGGCGATCACCTCGCGACTGGCCTGCAAATGGGCGTAGAAGCCATCGACCAGTTCACGCGAATGGCGGGCCAAACGTACCGCCACCATCGCCTGCAAGGCGATGCCGAGCGCAGCCGGGTCGATCTCGGCGTGGTAGCCCAGGATCGTCTTTGATTCATGCAGTTTGCGCACCCGCTCCAGCGCGGTGGATGGCGCAATCCCGGTTTTTTCCGCCAGATCTTTGTTGGGCAGCCGCGCATTCTTCAGCAACAGGCGCAACAAGGCGGTATCGATTCGGTCGAGCATCCTACATCCCGGCATAAACAAAATACTATTCGGCTGATGATGCCACACCCGAAGAATTGACTAGGATTCCGCATCAAACCCGAAAGGAATGCTGCGATGCCACACCAACACCATTTTGCTACCCGCGCCGTCCATGCTGGCCGCGAAGATTTTGCCGAACTCTGCGTACATGCGCCGCCGCTGGATCTCTCCACCACCTACCCGGTGCAGGATTTGGCCGTGGGCGAGCAAAGTTTCGATGCACTGGTCGGCGGTGCCGCCGATGCCGCCAACCCGATTTATGCCCGCCTGCACAACCCGACCGTGGCCCGCACCGAGCGCGCGCTGGCCGAGTTGGAAGGCACCGATGCCTGCGTGGCTTATGGCTCGGGCATGGCCGCGTTGAGCGCGGTATTGCTGGCGCAGAGCACCCACGGCCGCCATGTGCTGGTGGTGCGCCCGCTCTACGGCACCTCCGATCACCTGCTTGCCAGTGGCTTGCTCGGTATCGAGGCCGAGTTTATCGAGGCCGATGAAGTCGCCAGCAAAAAGCGCGCCGACACGTCACTGGTCATCATCGAAACCCCGGCCAACCCGACGCTTGATCTGGTCGATATCCGCGCCGTGGTCGCCGCCGCTGGCGATGTGCCGGTGCTGGTTGATTCCACCTTCGCCACCCCGGTGCTGCAGCGCCCGGCGGAAATGGGCGCAAGCTACGTGCTGCACAGCGCGACCAAATTCCTCGGCGGCCACGGCGATGTGATTGCCGGCGTGGTGATGACCTCGGAAGACTTGGCCAAGCCGCTGCGCACCATGCGTGCCGCCACCGGCGCCCTGCTGCATCCGCTTGCCGCCTACCTGATCCACCGCGGGCTTTCCACGCTGGAGATGCGCGTCGAGCGGGCGCAGGCCAATGCGATCGTGCTGGCGGAAAAGCTCAGCCAGCATCCGGCCGTCAAAACTGTGCACTTTCCCGGCTTGGGCACGGTGAAAAATGCGCATCTGGCCAAGACCCAGATGGCTGGCCCCGGCTGCCTGATGGCGATCGATTTGGTCGGCGGTCATGCCGCCGCCGCAGCGGTGATGCGCAAGGTCAAATTGATGACGCCTGCGGTCAGCCTGGGCTCGGTCGATACCCTGATCCAGCACCCGGCCGGCCTTACCCATCGCGTGGTGGATGCCGAAACCCAGGCCAAGATCGGCATCACCCCGGGCATGCTGCGCCTGTCGGTGGGCATCGAGCATGTCGATGACCTGTGGGCCGATCTGGCCCAAGCGCTGGACGATTGATCGTGCTGACGCCCGCCTGATCGCGAGCGTCGTTGGTTTGCGTGTCGCCCGGCATCACCGCAACAGCGGGTGATGATTCGGTGTTTCCGGCAACGCCTACGCCGATATCGACAAAAACAAACGCCCGGCTTGCCGGGCGTTGTCGGTCATCGCTCAGCGTTTGCCGCCAAGTATCGAGCCGCCCATCTTCATCAGATCCGACAGGCCGAACTGGCCATCGCCATCCTGGTCCAGCATCGCGCCCAGCAGGCCGCCGCCGATGCCGCCTTGCTGGCGCACCGCCTGCGATTCGCGCCCAAGCGCCTCACCCAGATTGCTGGCCGAGGGCTGCGCCTGACCACCACCAAACATGCGCTTGGCCAGATAGGCCATCACGATTGGTGCCAGCATTTTCATCAGCATTTGCGCCTTGTCGTTGCCGATCCCGGTAGCCTGCCCCAGGCCCTGCGCCGCCTGCGGTTGGCGTTGGCCAAAAATATGGCCCAGGATGCCATCGCCATCGGTTTGCCGGCCCTGCCCGCCGCCCAATACCGCGCCAAGCAAATCGCCGATACCGCCGCCGCCCGCGCCGGCATGATCGCGGCCCAATGCCCCTAGCAGCGCTTCCGCGCCCTGCGGCTGGCTGGCATTGCGGCCCAATGCGCCCATCAACAACGGCACCGCAGCGGCGACAGCGCCGGTAATCTGTTGCTGGTTCAAACCCAATTGCTGGCCCATCTGCTGCAACGGGGCGCCGGAAAGCTGGGAAATCAAATCATCGGTCATGCCTGTCATCGGGGTCACCTTGTGGGAAAGTCGGGATAAAGATTACCGCGATCACTGCAAGAAAGTTTGATCGCGCCTGTTCATCATCGTGCGCGAGTGTGAAAATTCAACCCGCCCCTCGCCCCAGGATCGCCATGCGCTTGCGTCTACATCCCCGCGCCACCGGCAGGCTGCTTGCAGCCGGCAACACGCTGCCCGCGGGCAATGCCCTGCGCGGGGGCTGAACGATGTCGGCACGCGCCGCCCGCCTGCTGCAATTGCTCGACCGCCTGCGCCGCGCGCGCATGGCGGTGACTGGCGAAGCGCTTGCCGAGGAGTTCGGCATCAGCCTGCGCAGCCTGTACCGCGATATCGCCGAACTGCGCAGGCAGGGCGCGGCCATTGATGGCGACCCCGGCGTCGGCTATCGCTTGCGGGCTGGCTTTCTGCTGCCGCCGTTGATGTTCAGCCGTGATGAGTTGGAAGCCTTGGTACTGGGCGCACGCTGGGTGCAATCGCAGGCCGATGGCGAGTTGGCCAGCGCCGCGGAACGCGCCTTGGCACGCATTTCATCGGCGCTGCCGGAACCTCTGCGCCTGGACATCGACAACAGCAGCCTGTTCGTGCCGAGCTGGCGGCAGAACACGGTGGAAGAGCCGTGGCTTGCACTGTTGCGCCACGCCATCCGCGACGAACGCAAGCTGTGCATGAATTACATCGATGCCAAGGGCGAACCCAGCAGCCGCATCGTCTGGCCATTTGCGATGGCGTTCTTCGACCCGCTCACCCGCCTGTTTGCTGCTTGGTGCGAGCTGCGCGGCGATTTCCGCCATTTCCGTGCCGACCGCGTGCTGGCATTGCATGACGCAGGCATGCGCTATCCCGAGCGTCGCCACACGCTGATCCGGCGCTGGCGGCAACTCGACGGCACCCGCACTGAGAAAACCTGGCCGCCATGCTCCTGACAAAAACTGACAGCGCGTCGGCGTAGGCTGTCCGCTCCTCCCAACGAGTCCCACAGCATGAGCACAATCACCCTCTACACCCACCCGATGTCGCGCGGCCGCATCGCGCGCTGGATGCTGGAAGAATGCGGCGCCGATTACGACACGGTGCTGTTGGAATACGGCACCACGATGAAAGCCCGTGATTACCTCGCCATCAACCCGATGGGCAAGGTGCCGGCGCTGGTTGATGGCGATGCCATCGTCACCGAAATCGCCGCCGTGATCCTGTGGTTGGCTGATCGCTTCCCAGAAAAACACTTGGCACCGGCCTTGAATACACCCGAGCGCGCCGCCTACTACCGCTGGATCACGTTCGTATCCGGCCCGTTGGAGGCGCTGATGAACGACACGATGCTGGGCCAGTTCGGCAAGCCATCGGTTGCCGGTTACGGCAATCCGGGCGACACATTGGACACGCTCGAAGCGCTGATCGGCGAGCGCGATTTCATCATCGGCGATCACTTCACCGCCGCCGATCTGCTGCTTGCCGCATTTCTCGGCTTCTACATGAAGTTCAAGATGATCGAGCCACGCCCGGCTTTCGTGCGCTATGTCGAATTGCACGACGCGCGTCCTGCCGCCAAACGCGCCGAGGCGATCGACGAGAAGCTGATGGCGGATGCACAGTAAACCTGTCTGCGGATGACCCGCCCGTCAGGCTGATGCCGGGGCTGGCTGATGATCGATCCACTCAACCCGGCCCATTCGGGCTATCGGCAGCCTCCCCCGCCGGGTCATCGCCCGCCCCGCTCCCGGGCATGTCCCGCACATGGATATCCATTTGCGGGAAGGCGATTTCGATGTTGTTTTGCTGGAACAACCGGATGATCCGGCCATGCAGGCCACTGGTGGTGCTGAGGCGGTCGCCGATGTTGGCGACGAATACACGCAGTTCGAAATCCAGTGTGCTGGCCCCGAGCGCGACAAACCAACTGCGCGGCGGCGGCTCGGCCAGCACCTGCGGGTGTTCGCGGGCGACCTGCAGCAACAGGGCGTGCACCTTGTCGGGATCGCTGCCGTAGCCAACACCGACCGTGATGTTGAGCCGGGTCACGTTGTCGCTCAAGGTCCAGTTCACCACCTTGCCGGTGATGAAGGTCTTGTTGGGGATGATCATCTCCTTGTTGTCGAAATCCTGCACCGTGGTGGCGCGGGTGCGGATGCGGGTCACGGTGCCGGTAATGCCATCAACGGTGACGATATCGCCAACCCGGAATGGCCGCTCGACCAGCAGGATCAAACCGGAAACGAAGTTGGCGAAAATCTCCTGCAGGCCGAAACCAAGACCGACAGTGAGCGCCGCCGCCATCCACTGCAATTGCGACCAGCGCAGGCCGAACATCGAGAACGCCGCCACCGTACCGATGATCACCACGCCATAGCGCAGCAAGGTGGTGATGGTGTAGCGCATCGAGGCACCGACCCGCTTGCTGGAAGAAAACACGATCTCGGTAAAGCCGGGCAGATTGCGCGCCACGCTCACCGTCATCGCCAACACCACCAGCCCGACAATCAGGTCGAACAAGGTGACCGCGTTCTGGATGATTTCGCCGCCCGCGCCCTTGCTGCTGAAATGCCAGAGGGTGATGCCATCAAAACGCAGCAACGCCGGCAACAACGCAGCCCAGGCAAAGAACAGGCCCAGCAACAGCAGGCCGATACGCAGCAATCTGAGCAACCTGCGCGATTGTGCGCTGACCGTCACCAGTTCGACATCGTTGGCATCGCCATCACGTGCCTCGCCAGATTCAACATCCAGCACTTCATCCTCGTCGTGTGCGACTTGCTTGAGCGCCAACGCACGCTCACCCAGCAACAGCCAACGCATCAGCACGCTGTAGATCACTTGTGCCAGCAGCAATACGGCCAGACTGTTGAGCAAGGCGACGATCAGTTCGGTGGCGGAATAGACGTAGCCGGCCACCGCCAATCCGGCGACCAGCAGAAACGGTAGCGTGCAGAGGATATTCGCCAGCCGACGCCAGCCCGCGCGCAGACCCGGCCATGTGTCGGCGCGGTGCAGAACCTGCCAGACCAGAAGGGCAAAGCCCAGCGCAAACACGATCAGGGCAAGACGCGCATGCACCGATACCGCCTGGTCAACCTGACGCAACATCGCCCATACGCCCATGAAGGCTGTCGGCAACAACAAGGCCGCAGTGATCCGCCATGCCCAACGCAGGTTGCGTAGGCTGCGCTCGGGCCATCGTAGATGCGCTTGGGCAAGCCCATTGGGCGCGATCAACGCACGCGACAGATTAAGCGCCCAACTGATCATCGAGAGCACAATCAGGGTTTGCCCCAATGCCTCGATATCGCGCACCTGACCTGCGCCCAGGCGTTCCACCGTGCCGCCGAGCAACCAGAGCGTGACCGGCAACGGCAGCGACATCAGCAACGTCCAACCGAATGCGCGCACGGTCAGGGCAAAATGATCGTGATAGACATCGCGCACCTGCCCGGCAATCGTGGCCAGACGGGCCGGGATACGCAGACGCAACAGGGTCAGGCCGGCAAACACCACCAACATCAGCAGATAACGCAGCGGCGAGCGCCGGATGTCCTCGCCCAGCAAGCGCAGGATGGTGCCGCCGTGGATAGTGCGCACACCTTGAACCAGTGCGCTGGGCAGCGTGGCCAGCCATTCGCGATCAATCGGCGGATGACTGGGCACCCACAACAACTCGCGGTCCATCAATGCGCGCAGTTCACTGCCGTGCTGGCTCAATGTCGCAAGCAATTGGCTGGCGTTTTGCAGGGTATCGATGCGGCGTGCCAACAGCGCATCAAGTTCATTTAGCAGACCTTCCTCGCGCAACTGCTGCGTGGCCAGTTGTTGCGCGTCGGCCGGATGGTTGGCAGATGAGGTATCGGGTTTGGAATTGTCACGCCGACGTTCGCCCAGATCGTAGCGGGCCAGACGCAACTCGGCCAGTTCCCGATCGATATCGCGTTGCCGCAAACCCAGCGAATGGGTGGATGGCGCATTGATGCGCTGCTGCCAAAGCCAATAGCCAATCGCCGCGCCGCTGCCCAGACTCAGCCGCGCCTCAGTATCATGCAGCAAGCTGGTGACTTGCTCGTTTATGCGCTCGTATTCTTCAAGCGCCTTGCGGTCGGCCGCCAAACTGCGCGTATTGTCCAGCAACTGATTGACATAGTCGGCATTGCGCTGGGCAAGCTCGGCAATCGGGCCACCCTGTGCGCTGAGCGTGCTGGCATCGGCTTCGAGGCGGGCGACCCGTGTTTTCAGCGTGTCCGCATTCAACTGGGCGATGCGCTGCCCAAGCCAGGCCACACGTGGCTCGCGCAGCGAAAGCTCACGGCGCATCCCTTGCACCCCGGCATCCAACTGATGCTGGCGCGCATTGGCCGTTTCCTGCTCGGCCTGGGCCAAGGCCAACTCGGCCTGTGCGCGATGCTGCTCCGCTGCGCGCAGCAGGCGACGACCTTCATACAACGCCGCCGGCTCGCCATCGACCGTGACCGGCGCACCGGCACTGTCACTGACTTTGCGCCGCAGAATCGCCAGCGTATCGACCACTTCCGCCGGGCGCGACAGACTGCTGGCCAATTGCTCGCCATCACTATCGATATGCGCGCGTAGCTGCGAAATCGCGCTGCGCTCCTGCGCCAGCACCCGCTCCAGCGTTTCGGCATCGGCGCTGGCCGGCAGACTGGCTTGCCATTGGGCCAATTGCGTTTGGCGCTCGGTCGAGGTCGGTGTCGGCAAAACATCGGCCGGGGCCTGATTGGCAGCTGCCTGCAAAGCGGCGGTCTTGGCCTCGAACTCCGCCGCCTCCCGCTCCAGTTTGTTCGCCGTATCCAGATTGGCACGAAGCTCGGCCTGCTGAGCATCGCTCAAACCGCTGGCATCAATGCCATCGGCGGCGCTGGTCAGCGTGGCATCCAGCACCTGCTTTGCGCTGCTGCCGTCCTGTCCAGCCAGTGCGGGTTGCGGCAACGCGAAGGCGACTGCCAGGAGGGCGATCAACGAAAACGGCAAACGCATTGCATACATCCCATAAGCACGATCTCGCATTTTGACCGATCACCGTGCGCTGGCAAGTTCACATCATGCCTGGTCAGAGCGCGCCCCGAAACGCGGACGGGCCGCCTCTGCGACCCGTCCAATCAAGCATCTGCGCCTACGCCCTCAGCTGCCGACATCCTCACCGCCCGGTGCGGCACCCAGCGATGTGATCTGGTGCAGCGCCTTGTCATCGGCCATTTTCTCGGCCTGCTTTTTCAAGGCCGCCTCCACCCCGGCACCGTAGGCCGGATCGGCCTTGCGGCAGTTCTCGACGTGGCGGGCCTTGATGAAATCCGGTGCATCGCCCATCGCCCGCGCGGTATTGTCAAACAGGCGCTGTTTTTGCGCGTCATCCATCAAACGGAACAGATCACCGGGCTGGCTGTAGTAATCGGCATCGTCTTCGCGGAAATTCCAGAAATCGGCATCGCCATTGATCTTGAGCGGCGGTTCGCGGTATTCCGGCTGCTCCTGCCATTGGCCGAAGCTGTTGGGCTCGTAATGCGGCAGGCTGCCGTAGTTGCCATCGACCCGGCCCTGACCATCGCGATGGTTGCTGTATACCGGGCAGCGCGCCGCATTGACCGGGATCTGGTGGAAGTTCACCCCAAGGCGATAACGCTGGGCATCGGCATAGTTGAACAGACGCGCCTGCAACATGCGATCCGGGCTGAAGGAAATGCCCGGCACCACGTTGCTGGGCGCGAATGCGCTTTGCTCGACATCGGCGTAGAAGTTTTCCGGGTTGCGGTTCAACTCGAACTCGCCCACTTCGATCAGTGGGTAGTCCTTCTTCGGCCATACCTTGGTCAGATCGAAGGGATGGATGTGGTAGGTATCGGCATCCTGCTCCGGCATCACCTGCACGTACATTTTCCACTTGGGGAAATCGCCACGCTCAATGGCGTCGTACAGGTCACGCTGGTGGCTTTCGCGGTCTTTGCCAACCAGTTCGCCGGCATCTTCATCGCTCAAGTTTTCGATGCCCTGCTGGGTGATGAAGTGCAGCTTGATCCAGAAACGCTCGTTTTCGGCATTGATGAAGCTGTAGGTGTGCGAGCTGAACCCATGCATATGCCGATAGGTCTTGGGGATACCGCGATCGCTCATCACGATGGTGACCTGATGCAGCGCCTCCGGCAGCAATGTCCAGAAATCCCAGTTGTTGCTGGCGCTGCGCAGATTGGTGCGCGGGTCGCGCTTGACCGCCTTGTTGAGATCGGGGAACTTGCGCGGATCGCGCAGGAAGAACACCGGGGTGTTGTTGCCGACCATGTCCCAGTTGCCTTCCTCGGTGTAGAACTTCAGCGCGAAGCCGCGAATATCGCGCTCGGCATCGGCCGCGCCGCGCTCACCGGCCACGGTGGTGAAACGGGCGAACATCTCGGTCTTTTTGCCGACTTCGCTGAAAATCTTGGCGCGGGTGTAGCGGGTGATGTCATGGGTGACGGTAAAGGTGCCAAATGCACCCGAGCCCTTGGCGTGCATGCGCCGCTCCGGGATTACCTCACGGACAAAATTGGCCAGCTTTTCCTGCAGCCACACATCCTGCGCCAGCAACGGGCCACGCGGGCCGGCGCTCAGCGAGTTCTGGTTTTCCACCACCGGCGCACCGGCATTGGTGGTCATCCGGGTGACCGGGCATTGGCCGTAATTCTTCGCAGGCGTTTGGCTCAACTCTTGCTGCAACTTGGCCCGGGCTTGGGTGATGGCGTTCGGGCTGGCGTCTTTCTGGTCTGACATGGCGGGCTCCGTTGGTGGGGTTCAATACAGATTGGCAGGCACTGCTCGATTGTGGAAATCGTTTGTTGTGAAGCGATCGATAGTTTTTGTTTATCCATCGTCATCACTCACGACATGATCGTGTGCGCCTCGTTCAAGTGACGTGAGCCGGCGCCATCCATGCGCACGATTGAAGCAATACACCAGGTGATGCTTGAAAACAGCAAGCACCTGGTCGCCACCCAATCCCAATGAATTGCTCACTCGGGCAAGAGAAAGCCCGGGTATCCGGGCTTTCTCTGTATCGGTGAAATAACCACGGCAGGCTTACATCATCTGTACTGCGTGCAATCTGCGGTGCCCGATATCGGCATGAAATTGGCGGCTGAGCGTATCGTGCAATGCGGGTTCGGCGGCCAACACATGATCGACAGCCGCCTGTCCAACATCATGGTTGGCCATCGCATCGATCAGGTGCTGCAATTCTGCGCTCACCGCCATCGTTGATCCATCTCGCCTGGTGGCATCCACCACCTGCCTGTTGGGCAACGCCGGTGCTATTTCACCGAACAAGGCAACGTTGCCCGCTGCCTCATCCCGCATGGAGTGATCTTCACCCAGTGTGGGCGGTGCCATTTCCATGCGCGGCAGCACCAGCCCATCAAGAGGCATGGACTCCCCGTTATCCCACTCGGATGGATAGCCGGGCGAGTAGATCGGCACTTCGCTCAGATCCCACGGGCTGCGAATACTCGGCCCTTCATTCGGCGGCAGGGCCGGTTGCAGCCCGTTGGCCTCGGCCGGTTGATCAGCGATGAAGTCTTTCCAGCGTCCATTTCTTGCAACGCCTTGCGCAACAGAAGAAGCGGCTACGGGCGCTTGATTCTGCATTTCCATGGCGCTCGCCTGCGCCATCCAGCCACCCGTCAGACTGCTTGCCCGCAGTGCAGCGCCCTCGGTGCCGGGCAAGGGGGTTAGCATCGCCGGGATACTCGATGCCGCAATGCCGTAACCATCGGCCGGCTGGATGTAGTCGATGGCATACGCGCCGCTGGCATCGAAGTGCTTGTAGACACGCACTTGCTGATTGGCATTGCCATCCACGCGCACAATCAGGTCATCGCCATCACGATGGAAACTGAGCCGCGAGCGGTTGATGCTTTGCTTGGACGAGTTGAACAGCAGCCAATCGGTGCCACCACCGCTGTTGTCGATAACATCCGCGCCACCACCGAAAACATATTTGTCATCGCCTGCACCGCCAAACATCGTGTCGTTGCCATCCTCGCCCATCAACGTGTCATTGCCGTTGCCACCAATCAGGATGTCGTTGCCGGAGCCGGTAAAGCTGCCATTGCCACCGGACAGGTAATCATCGCCATCACCGCCCACCAGCTTGTCGTCCCCACCCATGCCAAACAAGGTGTCATTGCCGGCCAGGCCATTGATCAGATCGCGCCCGCTGGTGCCGGCAATCTGCTCGCCTGCTGCGGTGCCATTCTTCTTGTTGGGATAGTCGGCATCATTGCCCTGTGACGGTGCCGTACCGCCGCCGATGGGTGGCGTAGTTGTGCCACCTCCCACCTTGGCGTTGATCTGTGCGGTGGTCAGCATCGCGCCCGTGGCCGGTTGCAGGTAGTCCAATGCGTAATCGCCGCCAAGAAAGTGATTGCTGACGCGCACGGTGTTCGCCGCATTGCCATTGACGGTGATAAGCAAATCATCGCCAGCACGGGTAAAGCCAAGCTGGCTCTCGGTGATGCCATTCTGGAAGAACAAGCCGTCATTGCCACCGCCGCTGTTATCGATGACATCCTGACCAGACGTGTAGATGTATGTGTCGTCGCCTGCGCCGCCGATCAACGTATCGCTGCCGTCTTCACCCACCAGCGTATCGTTGCCGCTCCCCCCTTCAAGACGATCATTGCCCGAGCCCGTCCCGTTGCCATTGCCGCCGGCGAGGTAGTCATTGCCATCGCCGCCTTGCAGGGTGTCGTCGCCGGCCATACCGAAGATCGTGTCATCGCCACCCAGACCCCGGATCATGTCCTTGCCGGCACCGCCCATCAATTGCTCGCCATTGGCGGTGCCCTCGATGGTTTGATCAAAACCCGGCGCGCCGCCACCCGCCACCAACTGGTTGATCTGGGCAGCAGACAGCATATAGCCCCCATCCGGCTGCACATAATCGATGGCGTAATCCCCTCCCAAGAAGTGATTGGTCACGCGCACCGCTGGCGTGGCCGACGCATCGATCTTGATCAGCAGATCGTTGCCATCACGGCTAAACGACAACCGCTCACGGGTGACGCCATTGATAAAGAAGATGCCATCGTTGCCACCTCCGGTGTTGTCCACCACGTCGTAGCCGGAGTTGGCATCGAACACATACTTGTCATCACCGGCATCACCAAACAGCGTGTCATTGCCGCCACCGGCCACAATGGTGTCGCTACCGGCCCCGCCATGGATGATGTTATCGACCGCATTGCCTGCGATGTAGTTGTCCAAACCATTCCCACTGCCGTTGATCGCCGCGTTACCGGTCAAGAACAGATTCTCGATGTTCGCTGAGAGCGCGTACGAAGCCGATGCCTGCACGGAATCGCTGCCACCGTTGAGGGCCTCGACCACCACATCATTGCTGTCATCGACAATGTAGCTGTCATCTCCGGCGCCGCCTTCCATGTAGTCGATACCGCTGCCGCCATCCAGATAATCATTGCCCAAGCCGCCGTAAAGTATGTCGGCACCCACATCGCCAAACAGCGAATCATTGCCCAGGCCGCCGATCAATGTATCGTCGCCCGCCAAACCACCCAAGGTGTTGTCGCCGTCATTGCCCGTGATCACGTTGTCCAGCAAGTTGCCGAAGCCGGTTTTGACCCCCGCAGCGAGAATCAGGTTTTCGACATTGCGGCTCAAGATGTAGTTGGTCTCGAAGTGGCGCTCGATGGTGTCAATACCCTCATCTGCCTCTTCGTAAACCTGATCACCCAATTGATCGGTGATGTAGTAATCATCGCCCTCGCCGCCTGCCATCTCATCTGCGCCCGCGCCACCATCAAGGCGATTGTTGCCGCTATTGCCCATAAGTTGGTTATCACCGGCATTGCCGGTACCGTTGAGGTGGGCCGTGCCAACAAGCCCCAAGCCTTCCAGCGTGTCGCCCAGGGTGTAATCGATGCTGCTTTCCACGCTGTCCCAGCCGCCATCTACATCCTCGACGACCACGTCGCCCATGTTGTCGACCACATAGGTGTCATTGCCCAGGCCACCGACCATTCGGTCAGCACCGGCACCACCATCCAGCCGGTTGTCGGCATCGTTGCCGATCAGTTCGTTGTCCAGTGCGTTGCCCGTGCCGTTCTGGGCCCAGCCATTCAACACCAGCTTTTCGATGTGGCCCGACAGCCTGTAATCGTATGTAGCGTATACGGTGTCGTAACCTTCGTCCGCCTGCTCGACGATGACATCGTCCATGTCATCGACATGATAGGTGTCGTTGCCGGTGCCACCAATCAGCGTGTCACGCCCACCACCGCCATCCAGCACATCATTGCCCGCACCACCCGTGAGTACATTGCTGGCCGCATTACCGATCAGCGTATTGTCCCCCGCGTTACCCGTGGCATTGATCGCGCTATTGCCGATCAGCTTCAGCACTTCCACATGGTCAGGGAGGGTGTAGCTGACACTGCTTTCGATGGTGTCGGTGCCTTCATTGGCCAGCTCCGTGACCGTGTCGGCTGCATCATCGACGCGATACAGATCATCGCCCTGGCCGCCGAAGAGCTGATCGGCACCGGCACCGCCATCCAGCACGTCATTGCCCGCGCCACCACGCAAGATATCGTTGCCGGCCATGCCGGAAAGCGTATCGTTGCCATCCCCGCCGTGGATAACATCATCGCGATCCGTGCCTTCAAGCTGATCATCGCCAGGCGTGCCGGCAAACAACCGGTTGAGAATATCCTGCGTTGTCCACAGCGTGCCATCGGCAAAGCGAATCTGCTGTACGGGGTTGGATATATTGGCTGGATCGCGGTCACCGCCGAAGAATTTCTGAATCGTGATGAAGTCGTTGGTGCCTGCGATCCCGATGCGCAGATCGACGCGACTACTGGGGTGCAAGAAGGCCACTTGCAGCATGGTCAGATCACCGGGCGCAATACCGGCTTTGAGCTCCAATGTATTGAAACTGCCTGGGCCGTAGTACAAGTTATCGAGAATGATGTCCTGACCATCGCCGCGCCCAAAGCGGAAGGTGTTCTGACCCGTACCGCCTATCATGCGGTCATTACCCGCACCGCCATCGAGGATATCGTCACCTTCGCCGCCATCCAGCCAATCATCACCATCACCGCCATTGAGGGTATCGGCTCCCACACCACCCCAGATGCGGTCGTTGCCACCGGCACCGTTAATAACATCATCTGCTGAAGTGCCTTGCAGCACATCGTCTGCAGCGGTACCCGCGAACAGCTGCGCCAGGATTTGATCCAACGTCCATACCGTGCCATCGGCAAACTCGAAGCGCTGTATCGGGTTGCCGGCATGATTGATGGTGTCATTGGAGATGAACTTCTGGATGGTGATCTTGTCGGATGTGCCCGCAATCGACACCTCCAGATGGCTGCTGGCAAAATCACTGTGGATTTGACGCAGCACGATGTCATTGGCCGCAATACCCGCCTTGAACACCAGGGTATTGGACTTGCCAACCGTGCTGTCATACTCCATCAGGATGACATCCTGCCCATCACCAACACCGAACAGATAGCGGTTGTTGCCGCGGCCACCACTTAATTGGTCATTACCGGCACCACCATCAAGGATATCGTTGCCTTCACCGCCAAACAGCGAATCATTGCCCGCACCACCCAGCAGGACATCATCGCCCGCTTCGCCATGCAGAGTGTCATCACCATCGCCGCCATCCAAGGTGTCGTTGCCTTCACCCGCAGACAACTGATCATCCCCCGCATCGCCCAGCAATGTATCGTCGCCAGACTCGCCATACAGCCTGTCGTTGCCATCGCCCCCGCTCAATACATCGTTGCCGATATCGCCATGTAGTTCGTCATTCCCGCCATCTCCACTGAGAATGTCATCCCCACCCATGCCGTTGATATAGTCGTCGCCCTCACCGCCAGAGATGGTTTCGCCTTCATCAAACCCAATGATTCTGTCGGCAGCCGGCGTTGATCTGATCAAGGCAGTCTTGACATCATTTATCCCCCATCGGGTTCCATCTTCAAAAGTGATTGAAGTTACCGGGGATATGTTCGGAGAAAAGGCACCACTGCCTTGAATCCCTTGCAAAAAGAAATTTTGGATGATGACAGAGTCATCCGCGTAGAAAACTTTCAGAGATGGTCCGCTTACGGCAAAGCGCAAATCTGTTGGCTTTATGCCTCCTGAAATCAGGAGATCGCCGCCGACGATCGCGCCAGCCGATACCGGGCCAGAAAGCGACGCAATGTAGTCGTTTCCTGTTCCGATCCCGACTTTGTATGTATTGAATCCTTCGCCGCCATCCAAATAATCGTTGCCGCCGCCACCGCTTATCAAGTCGTTTCCATGCCCGCCAAAAATCCTGTCCGCCCCCTCCCCACCATAAAGAAAATCATTGCCGGCACCACCCCATAGGATGTCATCGCCATTCCCGCCCTCGATCAAATCATCGCCCTCAGCACCATTTATGGCATCGCTGCCATCTCCTCCATAAATTCGATCATTACCCTCGCCACCATACACATCGTCATCACCCGACCCCGCATAAATCAAGTCATCACCTTCATCGCCATCAATCGTATCGTCCCCGTCATCGCCATACAAAATGTCGTTTCCCGCCCCGCCATCAAGCGTGTCATTGCCACTGCCGCCTTCAAGCAGATCTGCACCATCATCACCTGCCAGCTCATCATCGCCATTACCCCCGCTCAGCCTGTCGTCATCAGCGCCGCCATACAACTTGTCGTTCCCTTCGCCACCAATCAACACATCCCGGCCCGCGTCCCCAAATAACGTATCGTGCCCCTTGCCACCCTCCAGGTGGTCATCGCCGTCTCCGCCCTGCAATTCATCGGCACCATCCCCGCCATACAACACATCATTGCCGGCATCACCAAATAGCCGGTCAGATCCGCTGCCACCGTCAATTACATCGTCCCCATTGCCGCCCTGCAATTCATCGTCGCCATCCTCTCCCAACAGGCGATCATCACCATCGTCGCCTGTCATCAGATCATCACCTGCACCACCCAGCAGCAGGTCATTACCGCCTCTGCCAATGACTTTGTCGTTGCCATCGCCCCCCATCAAGACATCATTCCCATCCGACGCATGGGATACATCGTGAGCATCGCCTATCAATAAATCATCGCCCGCACCACCAAGAAGGACGTCATCACCGGCGCCACCAATAAGGGTATCTGCGCCTTCACCTCCCTCAATACGGTCATTGCCATCGTTTCCGGCGAGTTGGTCAGCCCCTTGCCCGCCAAAAATCACATCATGGCCACCGCCACCTGCAATGACGTCGTCATCATCGCCGCCATCCAACAAATCATTGCCGTTGCCGCCGTTTATCACATCGTTGCCGGCCTCACCATAA
>JAUNTK010000143.1 GCA_030538735.1 Pseudomonadota bacterium | reverse complement strand
CGCTGACCGCCAGCAGCAGATGGCCGGCACCATGAGCGGCGGCCAGAAACAGCGCCTGGCCCTGGCCGCCGCCATCATCCACGACCCGGAGCTGCTGTTCCTGGACGAACCCACCTCGGCGGTGGACCCCGAATCGCGCCGCGACTTCTGGGAACGCCTGTTCGAACTGGCCGACGCCGGCACCACGCTGCTGGTCTCCACCCATTACATGGACGAAGCCGAACGTTGCCACGGCCTGGCCATCCTCGACCGTGGCCGCCTGGTGGCCGACGGCTCGCCCGAGGCACTGGCCACGCAACTGGAGGGTCGCACCCTGCGCGTCACCAGCGCCGCCCCGCGCAAGGCGCAGCACGCACTGGACGGTGCGCCGGGCATCTTCAGCGTGGCGCAAATCGGCAACGACCTGCGCGTGCTCGGTGCGCCGGGCGAAGACGTCGCCGCCCGCGTGCACGCGCTGCTGTCGCAGGCCGGTCTGCAGGCCGACATCCGCCCGGCGCGCCCGAACCTGGAAGACGTGTTCGTCGCCGCCACCCGCAACAGCGCATCGCAACGGGAGGCCGGATGAACTGGCAACGGCTGCTCGCCATCATGCTCAAGGAACTGCGCCAACTGCGCCGCGACCGCGTCACGCTGGGCATGATTCTGGGCATTCCCGTGCTGCAACTGGTGCTGTTCGGCTATGCCATCAACACCAACCTGCGCGGGCTGGACGCGGTCATCGTCGATGAAGCCAACACGTCCGCTTCGCGCGCGCTGGTGATGGACATGCTGGCCACCGGCGTCATCAACGCCCATGTGCTCGCCGACACCCCGCAGCAGGCGATGGACGCCCTGCGCACGGGCCACGCCAGCCTCGGCATCGTGGTGCCGCCGGATTTCGAACGCCGCCGCATCGACGGCCGCGAAGCCGTGCAGGTGCTGGTCGATGGCAGCGACAACGCCGTGCAATCGGCCGCCGTGCAACTGGCGCGGATGCCGCTGGATGGCAGCAGTGCCTCGCCTTTGACCACGCCCACGCCGGTCAGCGTGGTCAGCTTCTACAACCCGCAACGGCGCTCGGCGGTGAACATCGTGCCGGGGCTGGTCGGCGTCATCCTGACCATGACCATGGTGCTGTTCACTGCGGTGGCCATCGTGCGCGAACGCGAGCGCGGCAACATGGAACTGCTCATCGCCACGCCGCTGTCGCGCAGTGAGTTGATGATTGGCAAGGTGCTGCCCTACATCGTCATCGGGCTGGTGCAGACCACGGTCATCCTCGCGCTGGGCAGTTGGCTGTTCCAGGTGCCGGTGGTGGGCGCGCTGTGGCAGGTGTACGTGGCTGCCGCGTTGCTGATCCTGGCCAACCTCAGCCTGGGCCTGCTGGTTTCGACCGTGGCGCAAAGCCAGTTCCAGGCCATGCAGATGACCTTCTTCCTGTTCCTTCCCTCCATCCTGCTGTCGGGCTTCATGTTCCCGTTCTCGGGCATGCCCAAGGCCGCGCAATGGATTGCCGAAGTGCTGCCGCTGACGCATTTCCTGCGCCTGATCCGCGGCATCATGCTGCGCGGGGCGGGCATCACCGAGCTGTGGCTGGAAGTGCTGGTGCTGGCCGCCTTTTCGCTGGTGATGCTCAGCTTCGCCATCCTGCGCTTCCGCAAGCGGCTGGACTGATTACATCGCTCACGCTCCGTGGCCGCGCCGCTTGCGAGCATGGTCGTTGGCTTTCAAGGAGTGATTCATGCATCACGACACCATCGACAAGAAGTTCAAGCGCGAGGACCTGCCCAGCGGGCGCCTCGACCCGGCCACCGCCCTGCAGCGACTGAAGGACGGCAACGCGCGCTATGCCGTCGGCGAGATGAGCGCACGCGACTACGGCGTCGGCCGAGCCGAGCGCGAAGCCAAGCAGTTTCCCTTCGCCGCCGTGCTCAGCTGCGCCGATTCACGCGTGGCCCCGGAGCTGGCCTTCGACCAAGGCCCGGGCGACCTGTTCGTGGTCCGGCTGGCCGGCAACTTCGTCAACACCGATGGCTTGGCCAGCCTGGAATACGCCAGCGAGTTCCTCAACATCGGCCTGATCGTGGTGATGGGCCACAGCAATTGCGGCGCGGTGGATGCCGCGATCAAGGTGCTGAAGGAGGATGCCAAGCTGCCCGGCCAGCTGCCCTGCCTGGTCGAGAGCATCAAGCCGGTGATGCGCCGGGTGCTGGAGGAAGCGCCGGATGACCAGCTCAATCGCGGCATCCGCAGCAACGTGCGCGAGAACGTCAAGCGCCTGCGCGAGGACGATGCGCTGATCGGCAAACGCGTGGCTGCCGGTGAGGTCGGAGTCATCGGCGCGGTGTATGACCTGGCCAGTGGGACCATCGAGTTCCTTGATGCGTAGCGCTCGCGTTCAGCGGGTCTGGACTGCGCCCACCAGCCGGATCACGGTCAACTCGTTTCGCGTGCCCAGCCGCGCGGCGAACCCGGGCCACAGCGCGGTGCCGGGGCTCACGTACAGGGTCATGCCGCCGACGTCGTAGCGCCCACGCACGAAGCCGTTGTTGGCGCGTGCCACCACCTGGTCCAGGCCCCACAGCATGCCGCCATGGGTGTGCCCGGACAGTTGCACCGCCACGCCAGCTGCGGCGGCCTGCGGGGCGTTGCGTGGCTGGTGGTCCATCAGCACCACGGGCACGCCTGCCGGGGCACCGTCCAGCGCGGCTTCGAGGTCGGGTGCGGGCAGGCCGTATCCGGCTGCCGTGGGGTCATTCACCGCCGCAATCACGAGCCGGTCCTCGCCACGTTGCAGCACGGTGTGGGCGTTCGAGAGCGTGCGCATGCCCAGCGCGGCGCGGTTGTGCGCGAACCACTCGGGGCGGTTGAAGTAGTACTCGTGGTTGCCGCTGCTGAACCACACGCCGTCCGCCGCGTGCAGCGCGGCCAACGGTGACACGTCCTGGATGCGCATGTTCACCGTGCCGTCGATCAGGTCACCGGTGATGAGGATGATGTCGGCCTGCTGCGCGTTGGCCGCCTGCACCATCGCCTCCACCCAAGGTGCATCGAACAGGCGGCTGGCATGCACGTCTGTCAGTTGCAGGATGCGATAGCCCTCGAACGCCTGCGGCAGCCCCGGCACCGCGATATCCATTACGTGCAACTGCGGCTGGCGCATCGCATTGGTCACGCCGACCACCGCCAGCAGCAACGCCACGCTGCCCAAGCTCACGCGCACGCCCGCAGGTATCCGCACCCGCCTGCGTCGCAGCACCGCGACCAGCAGGCTCATCGCATCGACCAGCAGTTGCATCGCCGCCAGCAACAACACCCCGACGAACACTACGTTGAACGCCAAGATCAGCCCCTTGTGGAACTCCGGCGCGAACTGGCTGCCCGAGGACAGGCGGCTGAACAGGTGGTATTGCGAGCCCAGCAATACAAGCACTGCCAAGGCGATCCGCACGGCACGCGGCCAAGGCAGCGGCCACAGGAAACGAACAATCACGTACAGCCCCGGCATGCTGAACATGAGATGGAAGATCAGGTTGGACATCGGTAGAGGTGGGCGCGGCAGCGCGTATCGTCTTTGGGGGATGGCGCGTGCCGCCGAGGGGCGGCACACGTCGAGATGAGGCCGGCGCCCCGGAAATCAATCATTGCCGACTGAGATGCTCGCGTTGGCATCCAGCATGCGGATGAGCCTGGCGGGAATGCCGCCGACCACGGCGTTGTCCGGCACATCGCGGGTCACCACCGCATTGGCTGCAACCACGGCGTTTTCGCCGATGGTCACGCCGGGCATCACCGATACAGCAGCGCCCAGCCATGCGCCGCGCTTGATGGTGATGGGCGCGCACCGGGTTGCATGGCGCATGGCCGGATCCAGCGGATGGTTGATGGTGACCAGGTTCACCTTCGGGCCGATCAGCACGCCATCGCCGAGGCTGATGCCGCCACGGTCCATGAACTCGCAGCCGTGGTTGATGAACACGTTGCGGCCGACGCGGATGTTGCGCCCGTAGTCGGTGTAGAAGGGCTGCATCAGCCACAGGCTTTCATCGACGGGTCGCCCGGTGAGGCGCTCGAACAGGGCGCGCATCTGGTCGGCATCGCGGTAGCCGGTATTCATCTCGGCGATGATCTTCTGCGCCGCGATGATGCGCTCATGGATGCGAGGGTAATCGGGGTCTGCGGCGGTGATGGTGTCACCGGCCAGTTCACGCTGGAAGATGTCGGGTTTCATGGAGGCAGTGGGTTCGGGATTGGTCGTGGGCGTCGTGCTCCCCTCCCCAGGGCGCGGGCGGTCACGTCGGTAGTGCTGTCGAGGAGAAGTGCCCGCGCCATCCACACGTATGGTAGGCGCGGCCACCTGCCGTTACTTGATCAGTCAAGATTCGCTTCGAAGAAGCGCTGCAGCGCGTCGAAGGGGATCACGTCGAGCTTGTCGTACAGATCCGTGTGGTTCGCACCGGGGATGATCAGCAGCTCCTTGGGGCTGGACGCGGCGGCGTAGGCGGTTTCGCTCATGTAGCGCGAGTGCGCGTTCTCGCCATGCACCAGCAGGATCGGGCGCGGCGTGATTTCCGCGATGCGTGCCATCTGCGGCGTGTTGATGAAGGACTGGCTGTTGGTCAGGCTCCAGGACGCATTGGAATTGACCGCACGCGGATGGAAGCCGCGTGGCGTGCGGTAGTAATCGGCGTACTCGACCATGAACTGCGGCTCGCCGCCGTGCAGCTCGTTCATGACCGGGCCATAGGAGGTGCTGCCCTTGTCGGCATCGACCCAGCGCTGCTGCGCGATCTGGCGCAGGTTTTCGGCCCGTTCGGCAACACCCAGGCTGTCGTTGTAGCCATTGGCCGAGACGCGCGAGATGTCGTACATGGTGCTGGCTACCACCGCCTTGATGCGGGTGTCTGCGGCGGCCGCGTTCAAGGCCATGCCACCCCAGCCGCAGATGCCGATGATGCCGATGCGCTCGCGGTCCACCAGCGGTTGCAGGCCCAAGGCATCCACTGCAGCACTGAAGTCCTCGGTGTTGATGTCCGGCGAGGCGATGTTGCGCGGGCTGCCACCGCTTTCGCCCGTGTAGGAGGGGTCGAAGGCCAGGGTGACGAAGCCGCGTTCGGCCATGGTCTGCGCATACAGGCCGGAGGACTGCTCCTTGACCGCGCCGAAGGGGCCGCCCACGGCGATGGCCGGCAGCTTGCCTTCGCCACGCTGCCGGGGAATGTACAGGTCACCCACCAGGGTGATGCCGAAGCGGTTGGTGAACTGGATCTTGCGGTGTTCCACCTTGTCGCTGCGCGGGAAGGTCTTGTCCCACGTCTGGGTGATGTTCAGCGGCTGCTGTGTCGGCGTGTTCATGGGTTGGGTTGCCTGTGCTTGGGGTTGGGCGGTGGCCAGTGCCGGTGCCAGTGCGAGCAGCAGGGCAGCGGACAGAGACAGCGTGTTCATGGCGTGTTCCTTCGGTTGGGAGGTCTTAAATGTTGCC
>JAUNTK010000005.1:21180-37285 GCA_030538735.1 Pseudomonadota bacterium | reverse complement strand
TGTGTATGTGCCGGGCTGCCCGCCGACCGCCGAGGCGCTGGCCTACGGCATCCTGCAACTGCAGAAAAAAATCCGCCGGACCACGGTGTTCGGCAAGCAGCCGGAAACTACCGCGCGCACCGATCAAATCGCGGTCAATTCGTGAGTGCCAAGCGCATGAATCAAAATGCAGCGAATCTTGCCGATCAACTGCGCGCCCGCTTCCCGGGTTGCGAAGTGACGGTGGCCGAAGCGCACGCCGAAGTGACCGTCGAAGTGCCCGCAGGTGGCTGGCTGGATGTCGCCCGCACGCTACGTGATGCGTTCGGCTTTGAGCAATGCGTCGATGTCAGCGGCATCGATTACCTGGGCTACGGTGCCGGCGAATGGGATACCGAGGTGTCCTCACAGGGCTTCAGTCGCGGTGTTGAAGGCCGTGGCACCGGCCGCTTCAAATGGGGTGAGGCCTATAGCGAGCAAGCCGCGCAGCCACAGGGCAGCGAGCCGATCGAAGCGGTGCCCGGCAAGCGTTTCGCCGCCGTCGCCCATTTGCTCTCGGTCAGCCGCAACCAGCGCGTGCGTTTGCGCGAGTTCTGCGCCGATGATTCGCTGCCGGTGGTCGATTCCCTGACCCCGGTCTGGGCTGGCACCGATTGGTTCGAGCGCGAAGCCTTCGATCTGTACGGCATCGTGTTCCGTGGCCACCCGGATTTGCGCCGCATCCTGACCGATTACGGCTTTGTCGGCCATCCGTTCCGCAAGGATTTCCCGCTGATCGGCAATGTCGAAGTGCGCTACGACGCCGAGAAAGAGCGCGTGGTGTACGAGCCGGTGACCTCGGTTGAGCCGCGCGTTGGCGTGCCGCGCGTGGTGCGTGACGATGCGCGTCTGGCCACCGCCGATGGCGAATCGCATGATCTGAAATTGAAAGGAGGCGCACGATGACCGCGCCCAGCCTGCACGCGCCGCCAGCGCATGCCCTGTTCGCCAGCAATGCCGCTGAAGCGCGTCAGGAAATCCGCAACTACACGATGAACTTCGGCCCGCAGCATCCGGCCGCGCACGGCGTGTTGCGCCTGATCCTGGAGATGGACGGCGAAACCGTGATGCGCGCCGATCCGCACGTCGGCCTGTTGCATCGTGGCACCGAGAAACTGGCCGAATCCAAGCCGTTCAACCAGTCGATCGGCTATATGGATCGTCTCGATTACGTCTCGATGATGTGCAACGAGCACGCCTATGTGCGCGCCATCGAAACCCTGATGGGGGTGGAAGCGCCGGAACGTGCGCAGTGGATCCGCACGATGATGGATGAGGTCACCCGCATCCTCAATCACCTGATGTGGGTCGGCTCCAACGCGCTCGATCTGGGCGCGATGGCGGTGTTTTTGTACGCCTTCCGCGAACGCGAAGAATTGATGGATGTCTACGAGGCGGTCAGTGGCGCGCGCATGCACGCCGCCTACTACCGCCCCGGTGGCGTCTATCGTGATCTGCCGATGCAGATGCCCAAATACCACGAATCGAAGTGGATGAAGGGTGCCAAGTTGAAGCGCTTCAACGAAGCCCGCGAAGGCTCGTTGCTGGATTACCTTGAGGCCTTCAGCCGCGATTTCCCCGCGCGCGTCGATGAGTACGAAACCCTGCTCACCGATAACCGCATCTGGAAGCAGCGCACCGTCGGCATTGGTGTGGTCAGCCCCGAGCAAGCCCATGCCTGGGGCATGTCCGGCCCGATGTTGCGTGGCTCAGGTGTTGCCTGGGATCTGCGCAAGAAGCAGCCCTACGCCAAGTACGCCGAGGTCGATTTCGATATCCCGGTCGGCGTCAATGGCGATTGCTACGACCGCTATTTGGTGCGCATCGCCGAGATGCGTGAATCCAACCGCATCATCAGCCAATGCGTGAAATGGCTGAAGGCCAACCCCGGCCCGGTGATGCTGGACAACAAAAAAGTGTCGCCGCCTTCGCGCGAAGAGATGAAGGACGACATGGAAGCCCTCATCCACCACTTCAAGCTGTTCTCCGAAGGCTATTCGGTGCCTGCGGGCGAGACCTATGCCGCGGTGGAAGCGCCCAAGGGCGAGTTTGCCTGCTGGCTGGTTTCGGATGGCGCCAACAAGCCGTTCCGCTGCAAGTTGCGTGCCCCGGGCTTTGCCCATCTCTCGTCGATGGATGCCATCGTCAAGGGCCATATGTTGGCCGACGTGGTGGCGATGATCGGCACCTATGACGTGGTGGTTGGGGAGATCGACCGATGAGGGGCAGGGGCCAGAGGGCAGGGGCCAGTGATCAGGGCAGAGCCGTGCATGGCTTTGGCTTTGGATCACTCGGCCATGCGCTTAGGCCATATGCACAACCCGCTTCGCTTGTTCGTTCTTCCCTGATCTCTGGCCCCGGGCCCTTGGCCCCCGAGACCCATCCATGAAAGCCACCGGTAATTTTGAAAACGCACGCAATGTTGACCCGATGGTGGTGCTCTCGGCCGAGACCCGTGCGCACATCGACCATTGGCTGACCAAGTTCCCGCCGGACAAGAAGCGTTCGGCCGTGTTGCAGGGGCTGTTTGCTGCGCAAGAACAAAACGGCGGTTGGCTGTCGGATGAAATCATCGCTGGCGTCGCCAAGTATTTGGGCCTGCCGCCGGTGTGGGCGTATGAAGTCGCCACGTTCTACTCGATGTTCGAGACCGAGAAAGTGGGCCGCAACAACGTCGCCTTCTGCACCAATATCAGCTGCTGGTTGAATGGCGCGGAGAAACTGGTCGCGCATGCCGAGAAAAAACTCGGCTGCAAGCTGGGCGAATCCACCGCCGATGGCCGCGTCTATCTCAAGCGCGAAGAAGAATGCGTGGCTGCCTGCTGCGGCGCGCCGGTGGTCGTGATCAACGGCCATTATCACGAGAAGCTCGACACCGCCAAGGTGGATGAGCTGCTGGATGGGTTGAAGTGACGATGGCACACCACGCCTATTATTCCGAGGGTTATGGCCCGGTTGGCCGGGCGCCGGTCGAGCACAATGTGGTCTACACCACGCTGCATTTCGACAAGCCGTGGTCGTATGAGAACTACCTGAAGACCGGCGGTTACGCCGCGCTGCGCAAGATTTTGCAAGAAAAAATCGCGCCAGCGGACGTGATCGAAATGGTCAAGCAATCCGGCTTGCGTGGCCGTGGCGGCGCGGGCTTCCCGACGGGCCTGAAGTGGAGCTTCATGCCGAAGGGCGAGGGGCAGAAATACATCCTGTGCAACTCGGATGAATCCGAGCCCGGCACCGCCAAAGACCGCGACATCCTGCGCTATAACCCGCATGCGGTGGTTGAGGGCATGGCGATTGCCTGCTATGCCACTGGCAGCACGGCGGCTTACAACTATCTGCGTGGCGAGTTCCATTACGAGCCGTTCGAGCATTTTGAAAGCGCGCTGAAAGAAGCCTACGAACACGGCTGGCTGGGCAAGAACATCCTCGGCAGCGGCATCGATATCGATATTTATGGCGCGCTGGGGGCTGGTGCCTACATCTGCGGCGAAGAAACTGCATTGATGGAATCGCTCGAAGGCAAGAAAGGCCAGCCGCGTTTCAAGCCGCCGTTCCCGGCCAACTTTGGCCTCTACGGCAAGCCGACCACGATCAATAACACCGAGACCTATGCCTCGGTGCCGGCGATCATCCGCAATGGCGCGGAATGGTTCGCCAACCTCGGCATCCCCAATAATGGCGGCCCGAAGGTGTTTTCGGTTTCCGGCCACGTCAACAACCCGGGCAATTTTGAAATCCGTCTGGGTACGCCGTTTGCCGACCTGCTGCAGCTGGCCGGTGGCGTGCGCAATGGCCATAAATTGAAGGCGGTGATTCCCGGCGGTTCCTCGATGAAGGTGCTGCCGGCCGACACCATGATGGCGTGCACGATGGATTACGACAGCATCGGCAAGGCCGGCTCCGGTTTAGGCTCGGGGGCGGTGATCGTGATGGATGAAACCACCTGCATGGTGCGCGCCTGCCAACGCATTTCGCGCTTTTACTTCAAGGAAAGCTGCGGCCAATGCACGCCGTGCCGCGAAGGCACTGGCTGGATGTATCGCATGCTGACCCGCATCGCCAATCTGGAAGCCACGTTGGACGACCTGCAGATGCTGCGCGCCTCGGCCGGGCAGATCGAAGGCCACACCATCTGCGCCTTCGGCGAAGCGGCCGCTTGGCCGGTGCAGGGCTTTCTGCATCATTTCTGGGACGAGTTTGAATACGCGATTGTCAACAAGCGTTTCCTCGTCGATGACATCCGCGACGGCAAAGTCGTCGAAAAGGTGGCCGCATGAGCGCCCAACCCGTGAACCCCAATCTGCCGCCCGACCACGTCACCGTCACCATCGATGGCGTTGAACTGGCGGCGCCGAAAAACAGCATGATCATTCATGCCGCCGACAAGGCCGGCATCCCGATCCCGCGTTTTTGCTATCACGACAAACTGCCGATCGCCGCCAACTGCCGCATGTGTTTGGTGGAAGCCGAGATGGGCGGCCGGATGAGCCCGAAGCCGTTGCCGGCCTGCGCCACGCCGGTCGCCGATGGCATGAAGGTATTCACCCGCAGCGAGAAAGCGCTGAAATCGCAGCGCAACGTGATGGAATTCCTGCTGATCAACCATCCGCTGGATTGCCCGATCTGCGACCAAGGCGGCGAATGCGAATTGCAGGATGTCTCGGTCGGTTACGGGCGTGGCATCAGCCGCTATTCCGAAAAGAAGCGCGTGGTAGCCGACGAGGACATGGGCCCGCTGGTCGCCAGCGAGATGACCCGCTGCATCCAGTGCACGCGCTGCGTGCGCTTTACCGCTGATATCGCCGGCACCTATGAGTTGGGCGGTATGCAGCGCGGTGAAAACCTGCAGATCGGCACCTTTGATGGCAAGCCGCTGACCACCGAACTCTCCGGCAACGTGATCGATGTTTGCCCGGTCGGCGCGCTCACCAACAAGGTGTTCCAGTTCAAGGCGCGCCCGTGGGAGCTGGTGGCCAAGCCGTCATTGGGTTTCCACGATGCGCTGGGCAGCAACTTGTTCCTGCATGCGCGCCGTGGCGATGTGATGCGCGCGGTGCCGCGTGATAATGAAACGGTCAACGAATGCTGGCTGTCGGATCGGGATCGTTATGCGCATCAGGGCATGTATGCCGATGACCGCGCATTGCAGCCGATGATCCGCATCGCCGAAGGCAATGAGCCCGAGGCCTTCCGTGTCGCCTCGTGGGATGAGGCGCTGGGCAAGGCGGCGGAAATCCTGCGCGATAACGCCGGTGATGGCCTTGGCATGTTGGTACACCCGGCGACCAGCAACGAGGAGGGCGCGTTGTTGGCGCGGCTGGCCGAATCGCTGCAAACCGGCAACCTCGACCATCGCCTGAGCCAGCACGATCTGTCCGATGCGGCGGTGGCCGAAGTCGCGGGTGTCGCCGTGGAAGACATCGAACACGCCGAAGTGGTGGTGATCGTCGGCAGCAATCTGCGCCACGAGGTGCCGCTGCTGCATCAGCGCGTGCGCAAGGCGTGGACGCGCGGCGCGAAGATTTATTCGGTCAACCCGGTCGATTTTGAATTCGCCTTCGATCAAAGCGGCAAGGCGATTGTCGCCCCGTCGCAGATCGCTGAAAGCCTGCGTGCGCTGGATATCGGCAGCTCCGAACGTGCGCTGGTGATCGTCGGTGCATTGGCTGAAAACGGCGCGCATGCGGCGTCGATCCGCGCCGCCGCCAAGGATTTCTCGCACAAGACCGGTGCGCGCATCTGCCGCATCCCACAGGGCGCGAATGCGATCGGCCTCAGCCGTCATGGCGTGTTGCCGGCACAGCGTTCCACCCAGGACATGCTGCGCGAGGCGCGTCAGGCGTATGTGATTTACGGCATCGAGCCGGGTTTGGATTTTGCCGATCAAGGCGTGGCGATGCGTGCCTTGGGCGCGGCCAAGGTGGTGGCGTTCAGTCATTACGCTTGTCGTTCGACCCGCGCCGTGGCCGACGTGATCCTGCCGATCGCGCTGCTGCCCGAATTGGATGCGACGCTGACCAATATGGATGGCTTCGATCAACAAACACAGGCCGCCGGCAAATTGCGCGGTGATATCCGTGAAGGCTGGCGTGTGTTGCGTGCGCTGGGTGCGGCGCTGTTTGCCAGTGGCTTTGAGTTCACCGATTTGGCCGGCCTGCGTGCATCGATCACGCCGCGCGCGGTCAATGTGCGCCCGGCCAATGTACCGGCCGCCGGTTCGCCGGGCTTGGAGTTGGCGCTATCGCAGGCGATCTACCGCACCGATGCCACCGTGCGCCGTGCCGCCGCCTTGCAAGCACATCCGCTGACCGTGGGTGAGCGTGCGGTATTGAACCCGGCAACCGCGGCCGCCGTGGGGTTGGCCGATGGCGCGATGGGCAAGTTCTCGACTGCGGCCGGCACCGCGACGCTGCCGGTTTCGGTGAGCGACCAGGTGGCTGAGGGTGTGGTCTGGGTGGAATCGGGCTATGGCGCGACCGCGCCCTTGGCCGCGAGCCGTGTGGAGGCGAAGGCCGTATGAATGCTGTGATCGACCCCTTGCGCGAATGGCTGCTATCGCTGGGTGATATCGGCGCGGTGCTGTGGATCGTGTTGAAGATCCTCGCCATCGCGATGCCGGTGATCATCACCGTGGCGTTCTACGTGGTGTGGGAGCGCAAATTGATCGGCTGGATGCATGTGCGCCACGGGCCGATGTATGTCGGTTTCGGTATCTTCCAGGCGTTTGCCGACGTATTCAAGCTGCTGTTCAAGGAAGTGGTGCAGCCGAGCCAGGCCAGCAAGTTCCTCTACATTCTTGCGCCTTTGATCGTCTTGGGGCCGTCGTTTGCGGCGTGGGCGGTGGTGCCGTTCGATGCGCAACTGGTGCTGTCCAATGCCAACGCCGGCCTGCTGTATCTGTTGGCGATGACCTCGCTGGGCGTGTACGGCGTGATCTTGGCGGGTTGGGCCTCCAACTCCAAATACGCTTTCTTGGGTGCGATGCGTTCCGCCTCGCAGGTGGTCAGCTACGAGATCGCGATGGGCTTTGCCTTGGTCGGCGTGATGATCGCCGCTGGCAGCTTGAACCTATCCGAGATCGTGATGGCGCAGGCCGGCGGCAAGGGCTTCTTCAGCTGGTTCTGGTTGCCGCTGCTGCCGCTGTTCCTGGTCTATTTCATCTCTGGTGTGGCCGAAACCAACCGCGCCCCGTTTGACGTGGTGGAAGGCGAATCGGAAATCGTCGCCGGCCATATGGTGGAATACTCCGGCTCGCAGTTCGCGCTGTTCTTCCTGGCCGAATATGCCAACATGATTTTGGTCAGCTTCCTCACCGCGCTGTTCTTCCTTGGCGGCTGGTTGAGCCCGCTGCAGGGCTGGGTTGATCTCGGTGATGTGCACTGGTTGGTCAACTGGATTTGGGCCGGCGGCTGGCCGTGGCTGTTTGCCAAGGTGTTTTTCTTCATGAGCTGCTTCATCTGGTTTCGCGCGTCGTTCCCGCGTTATCGCTACGACCAGATCATGCGCTTGGGTTGGAAGGTGTTCATTCCGATCTGTATTGCCTGGATTGCCGTTACTGCGTTGATGGTGTTCTACGGCGTCATCAAGGCGGGAGTGTGAAGCCGTGAACCGCATCGTCCATTACTTCAAGAGCCTGATGCTGCTGGAGTTGCTGCAGGGTCTGTGGCTGACCCTGAAGTATCTGTTCCGCCCCAAGTACACGCTGATGTACCCGATGGAAAAGGTGCCGCAATCGCCGCGTTTCCGTGGCATCCACGCGCTGCGCCGCTACCCCAACGGCGAGGAACGCTGCATCGCCTGCAAGCTGTGCGAGGCGGTGTGCCCGGCGCTGGCGATCACCATCGATTCGGAAAAACGCGCCGACGGCACCCGCCGCACCACGCGCTACGACATCGACCTGTTCAAGTGCATTTTCTGCGGCTTCTGCGAAGAATCCTGCCCGGTCGATTCGATCGTGGAAACCCATGTGCACGAGTACCACTTCGACCGGCGAGGCCAGAACATCCTGACCAAGCCGACTTTGCTCGCCATCGGTGACCGGCTTGAGGCCGAGATCGCCGAACGTCGCGCCGCCGACGCGCCTTACCGCTGAGGACGACATGGATACCATCGTCTTGTCTGCCTTCTACGTGTTCGCCGCCACTGCCGCGCTTGCGGCGCTGGGCGTGATCAGCGTGAAGAACCCCGTCCACGCCACGTTGCTGCTGGTACTGACCTTCTTCTCGGTCGCCTGCACCTGGATCATCGCCGGTGCCGAATTCTTGGGCGTCGCCTTGATTCTTGTGTATGTCGGCGCGGTGATGGTGTTGTTCCTGTTTGTGGTGATGATGCTCGATATCGATACCACGCCGATGCGCGAAGGCTTTGTGCGTTATCTGCCGGTCGGCTTGATTGTCGCGGTGGTGATGCTGGTGGAAATCCTGACCCTGATCGGCATCAAGTCGCGCCTCAGTGGCTTTGGCCCGGATGTGGTCGAGGCCAGTGGCTTGTCCAATACCAAATGGCTGGCGCAAACCCTCTATACCCAGTACCTGCTGCCGTTTGAATTGGCCGCGGTGATCCTGACCGTGGCGGTGATTGCGGCGGTGATGCTGGCGTTGCGCGTGCGCACCGGCGGCAAGCACCAGAGCCCGTCGAAGCAATCGGCCGTCAAGGCCGCCGACCGCGTGCGGATGGTGAAGATGGATGCGGTGAAGCCGGCTGCGCAAACCAATGAGGAGGCCAACTGATGTTTGACGTGCCTGTTGGCCTTGGCCATTACCTCGTGCTGGGCGCGGTGCTGTTTTGCATCAGCGTCGCCGGCATTTTCTTGAACCGCAAGAATGTGATCATCCTGCTGATGTCGATCGAGTTGATGCTGTTGGCGGTCAACGTCAACTTCGTGGCTTTCTCGCGTCATCTGGCCGACCCGCAGGGGCAGATTTTTGTGTTCTTCATCCTGACCGTCGCCGCTGCCGAAGCAGCCATCGGTCTGGCGATCCTGGTGGCGCTGTTCCGCAGCCGCCGCACGATCGAAGTGGTGAAGCTGGATTCGCTCAAAGGCTGAGCCTTGCTCGGCCCTGACATGGTGCATTGATGGAACTCTCGACCACCCAACTTCTCGTCATCGTGCTGGCCCCGCTGTTGGGCTCGATCATTGCCGGCCTGTTTGGCCGTCAGGTCGGCCGCGTCGGCGCGCATACGGTCACCATCGCCGGTGTCGCCATCGCTTGCGCGCTGTCAGTCCATGTGCTCTGGCAGCTGGTCGGGCAGGGCGCGCTGCCGTACAACCAGAATGTCTACACCTGGTTCGAGATCGGCAATTACTCGGCGCATGTCGGCTTCATGATCGACAAGCTGACCGCGATGATGATGGTGGTGGTTACCTTCGTCTCGCTCTTGGTGCACCTCTACACCATCGGCTACATGCACGAAGACCCCGGCTATCAGCGCTTCTTCAGCTATATCTCGCTGTTCACCTTCTCGATGTTGATGCTGGTGATGTCGAACAACTTCCTGCAGCTGTTCTTCGGCTGGGAAGCGGTCGGCTTGGTGTCGTATCTGTTGATCGGTTTCTGGTACAAGAAACCCACCGCGATCTTCGCCAACATGAAGGCGTTTTTGGTCAACCGCGTCGGTGATTTCGGCTTTTTGCTGGGCATCGCCGGCATCCTGTTCTGGTTTGGCTCGCTCGATTACGCCACCGTATTCGCCAATCTTTCGGTGCTTGATGGCCAGACCGTTCCCGGCTTCGATGGCTGGACGGCGGTGACCTTCATCTGCATCTGCCTCTTCATCGGCGCGATGGGCAAATCGGCGCAGGTGCCGCTGCACGTCTGGCTGCCCGATTCGATGGAAGGCCCGACCCCGATCTCGGCCCTGATCCATGCCGCGACGATGGTCACTGCCGGCATCTTCATGGTGGCGCGGATGTCGCCGCTGTTCGAGCTTTCCACCACCGCGCTCGCCTTCATTCTGGTCATCGGTGCCACCACCGCGTTCTGGACGGGCCTGATCGGCATGGTGCAAAACGACATCAAGCGCGTGGTGGCGTATTCCACGCTGTCGCAGCTGGGTTATATGACGGTGGCGCTGGGCGTCTCGGCATACTCGGCCGCTGTGTTTCACTTGATGACCCACGCCTTCTTCAAGGCGCTGCTGTTCCTTGCCGCTGGTTCGGTCATCATCGGCATGCATCACGAGCAGGACATGCGCAAAATGGGCGGCCTGCGCAAATACATGCCGATCACCTTCTGGACCTCGCTGATCGGCACGCTGGCGCTGGTGGCGACGCCGTTCTTCAGTGGTTACTACTCGAAGGATGCGATCATCGTCGCCGCCGGCGAACACGCCCACGAAGTAGGCGGTTTCATCGCCAATTACGGCTACTGGGCGGTGTTGCTGGGTGCTTTCGTCACCAGCTTCTACAGCTTCCGCCTGCTGTATCTGACCTTCTTCGGGCCGGAGCGTTTCCGCGATGCCGCGCATCACGACGAGGCCGACGATGGGCATGCGCATGACGATCACGGCCACGGCGCGCACGAGCCGCACGAATCGCCGTGGGTGGTCACCCTGCCGCTGATCCTGCTGGCGATCCCGTCGATCGTGATCGGCTTCTTCACCGCTGGGCCGATGTTGTTTGGCACCGATTGGAGCGGCAAGATCGCGCAGCCGGGCTTCTTCGATGGCGCGATCTTCGTCAACGAAGCCCGCGACGTGCTGGCCAAAATGGCCGCCGAGGATTGGCACGGCCCGGTTGCTTTCGCCTTGCATGGCTTCATGACTCCGGCGTTCTGGCTTGCTTTTGCCGGCTTCGCCCTGGCTACCTTGATGTACCTCGTGAAACCCGAGCTACCGGCCAAAGCCGCGCAGATCTTCAAGCTGCCGATCCGCATCCTTGAAGAAAAGTACGGCTTCGACAAACTATGGATCAATGGCTTTGCCGGCGGCAGCCTCAAGCTTGGCAAGCTGTTCCGCTGGTTTGATGCCACGGTGATCGACAAGGGCTTGGTCGAAGGCAGTGCCGGCGTGGTCGGTGTCGTCGCCGCCACCATCCGCCGGGTGCAGAGCGGTCGCCTGTACACCTATGCCTTTGCCATGATCCTGGGTTTGATCGTGCTGCTGGCGTATTTGATCCGGGCGTGGACATGAATTTGAAGATGGCAATGAACAACACGCAGACGATGAAGATGGGAGCCACCAAGTGAGCCAGTTGCCTTTGCTCAGCCTGTTGATCTGGCTGCCGATCCTCGGCGGTGCGCTGCTCTTGGCGATGGGCCGGATGCCGGCCAATGCCGCCCGTTGGGCCGGCCTTGCCATCTCGCTGGTGGTGCTGGCCCTTTCGCTGCCGCTGTTGGGCGGCTTCGATTACAGCAACCCCGGCCTGCAATTCATCGAGCACAAACCGTGGATCTCGTCGTGGGACATCTTCTATCACTTGGGTGCCGATGGCATCGCAGTGGCACTGATCGTGCTGACCACGATCACCTCGGTGCTGGTGCTGCTGGGCGCGTGGGGTTCGATCAATGATCGGGTCAACCAGTATTACGCGGCGTTCTTGATCCTCGAAGGCATGATGATCGGTGTGTTCTCGGCCGCCGATGCCATCTTGTTCTATGTGTTCTTCGAGGCGATGCTGATCCCGATGTTCATCATCATCGGTGTCTGGGGCGGCCCGCGCCGCGTGTATGCCTCGATCAAGTTCTTCCTCTACACCTTCCTCGGCTCGGTGTTCATGCTGGTTGGCTTGGTCTATCTGTATCTGCAGGGCGGCAGCTGGCAGTTGGCCGATATGGCCGCGCTGCCGCTCAATATGACCGAGCAAAGTTGGCTGTTCTTCGCCTTCCTCGCCGCGTTCGCGGTCAAGGTGCCGATGTTCCCGGTACATACCTGGTTGCCGGATGCCCACGTCGAGGCACCGACGGCGGGCTCGGTGGTGCTGGCGGCGATCATGCTCAAGATCGGCGGCTACGGCTTCCTGCGCTTCAATCTGCCGATCGTGCCGGATGCCAGCCATGAGTTCGCGTGGCTGGTGATTGCCTTGTCGATGGTGGCGATCATCTATATCGGCCTCGTCGCGCTGGTGCAAGAGGACATGAAGAAGCTGATCGCCTATTCCTCGATCGCGCATATGGGCTTCGTCACCCTCGGCACCTTCATCGCGATGGGCCTGATGCGCGATGCCGGCAATGCCGATGCCGCCCGCCTTGGCCTGCAGGGCGCGATGGTGCAGATGATTTCGCACGGTTTTATATCTGGCGCGATGTTCTCCTGCGTCGGTGTGCTCTACGACCGTATGCACACCCGCATGATCCGTGATTACGGCGGTGTGGCCAACACCATGCCGTGGTTCGCCGCCTTCTTCGTTCTGTTTGCGATGGCCAATTCCGGCCTGCCGGCCACCTCGGGTTTTGTCGGCGAATTCATGGTGATTCTGGCCAGCTTCCAGCACAACCCGTGGCTGGCCTTTGGTGCCGCCACCACGCTGATTACCGGCGCGGCCTATAGTCTGTGGCTGACCAAGCGCATCATCTGGGGTGAGGTGAACAACCCGCAGGTGGCCGAACTCACCGACATCAATCTGCGCGAAGGCTTCGTGCTGGCTGCCTTCGCGGTTGGCGTGATGGTGATCGGCCTGTATCCCAAGCCGCTGACCGATTTGATGGAACCCGCCATCGCGCAACTGGCGAACCAACTCGCCACCAGCAAGCTGACCGGACTGTAATCGATGGATATCACGCAACACGTATTCGATGCCGCCGAACTCTCGCACCTGTTGCCAGAGCTGGTGCTGGCGGCGGCCGCCTTCGGCCTTTTGATGTTCGATCTGTTCTTCGACAGCAAGCAGAAAGGCATCACCCACTGGCTGGCGATGGCGGTGCTGATCGTGGTCGGCGCGATGGCGATCAGCGGAGTGGGTGGCCAACCGGCCCACGGCGGCGCAGTATTGAACGGCATGTTCGTGCGCGATGGCCTGGCCGATCTGGCCAAGGGCGTGATCTGCTTTGTCGCTGCGGCCGGCTTTGTCTACGCGCTTCCCTATCTGAAAGAGCGCGGCATCTACAAGGGCGAAGTGCCGGTGCTGATGCTGTTTGCCACCCTCGGCATGATGGTACTGGCCTCGTCCAACAATCTGGTGATGGTCTACGTTGGGCTGGAAATGCTGGCGCTGTGTTCTTACGCGCTGGTGGCGGTGGACCGCGACAGCCCGCTGGCGACCGAAGCCGGCATGAAGTATTTCGTGCTGGGCGCGCTGGCCTCGGGCATGTTGTTGTATGGCATGTCGCTGGTCTATGGTGCCGCTGGCACGCTGGATCTGCCGGCGATCCACGTGGTGGCAGCCTCGGGCGAAAACGCCCAATTGTTGCTGGCCGGCATGGTGTTCATCGTGGCCGGTCTGGCCTTCAAGCTGGGTGCGGCCCCGTTCCATATGTGGCTGCCCGATGTCTATCAGGGCGCACCAACGCCGATTACCCAGTTCATCGGCGCGGCACCCAAACTGGCGGCGTTTGTCATGACCTACCGCCTGCTGGAATCGGGCCTTGGCCCGGTCGATGACAAATGGCGCGTGTTGATCGGTGGCTTGGCCGCGTTGTCGTTGATCGTCGGCAACCTGATGGCGCTGATGCAGACCAATCTCAAGCGCATGCTGGCCTATTCCACCATCTCGCACGTCGGCTTCTTGCTGATGGGCTTGGCCGGTGGCGGGCAGGCCGGGTATGGTGCGGCGCTGTTCTACGCGGTGATCTATACCTTCACCACCGTGGCCGCGTTTGGCGCCATCGTGCTGCTCTCGCGCAAAGGCTTCGAGGCCGAGGAAATCAGCGATTACAAGGGCCTCGCCAAGCGCAACCCGTGGATGGCGCTCTTGATCCTCTGCATCATGGCCTCGCTGGCCGGCGTGCCGCCTTTCATCGGCTTCTTTGCCAAGGTCGATGTGATCACCGCCGCCGTGCAGGGCGACATGCTGTGGCTGGCGATCATCGGCATCGTGTTCGCGGTGATCGGCGCGTTCTACTACCTGCGCGTGATCAAGGCGATGTACTTCGATGCCGCGGACGACAGCATCCAGATCGCCCCGCGTGCCGACCGCGCGATGAGCACACTGTTCGCGGTCAATGCCTTGCTGTTGCTGGGTTTGGCATTCTCGTTGAACCCGATTCTGGCCTGGTGCCACGCGGTATTTGCCGTCGCCTGATTTTTTCATCGAGGGGGCTTGCATGAATAGGCAAATTCCCGCATAATCTCGCTCCTCTGCTGCGGGGTGGAGCAGTCTGGCAGCTCGTCGGGCTCATAACCCGAAGGTCGCAGGTTCAAATCCTGCCCCCGCTACCACTACAGCAGATCAAACGCCGCATTCCTTGGGATGCGGCGTTTTTCTTTGTGTCGCATGCAGTCAACGTTTGGTGATGAAGCGAATCAAGCGGTCGGTCATCGGGCCGTAGGGCGGTTTGATCAGCTTGCCAAGCAGGCGTGCGGTCAGGCCGCTTTGCAGCAGGATGGGTTTGCGGTGGGAGAAGCGGCGGAAGCCGTCGATGCCGTGATACGCGCCGATGCCACTGGCGCCGATGCCGCCAAATGGTAGGCGATGTTGCACTTGATGAAACAGGCAGTCATTGATGGTGACGCCGCCGGCATGGCTGTGGGCCAGTACGTGGCGGATGCGTCGGCGGTCATCATCGAAGTAATACATCGCCAGTGGCCGTTCGCCTTGGCGGATGTAGCGTAGTGCCTCACCGAGTGTTTGGTAGGGGATGATCGGCAGGATCGGGCCGAAGATTTCTTCCTGCATCACCTGCATGTCGGCGTTGACATCCAGCAGCACGGTGGGCATGAACGCGCCGCCATGGCCGGTGATATCGGCGGGGCCGCTGAGTTCAATTGGCCGCGCACCGCGCGCGCGGGCATCGTCGAGCAGGGCGTGCATGCGCTGCCAAGCAGCGGCATCGATCATCCGCGTGTAATCACGATTGTGGGCGGCATCGGGCCAGTGTTGTGCGACGCTGGCTTGCACGGCGCTGACGAAGCCATCAAGCTTGGCGGCCGGCACCAGCACGTAATCCGGCGCGATGCAGGTTTGCCCGGCATTCCAGAACTTCGCGCTGGCGATGCGTTGGGCGGCTTGGCTGATGTCGAATGATTCGTGCACCAAGGCAGGCGATTTTCCGCCGAGCTCCAAAGTGACCGGGGTGAGGTTGGCGGCGGCGGCCTGCATCACTTTGCGGCCGGTGGCGGTGGAGCCGGTAAACACCAAATGGTCGAAGGGCAGGGCAGCGAATGCGGCGGATACATCGGCATCGCCATTGACCACGCTGACGTAATCGGCAGGGAAGGTATCGGCCACCATTTCGGCGATCAGGCGGGCGCTGGCGGGGGCGCGTTCCGAGGGTTTGATCAAGGCATGATTGCCCGCGCCCAGCGCATTGGCCAGCGGTGAAAGCGTCAGCAGCAGAGGAAAATTCCAGGCACCGATGATGCCGATCACGCCGAGTGGCTGCGGCAGGATGCGGGCGCGGCTGGGCAGGAAGTTCCAGTTGGCGGCCACCCGTTCGGCACGCATCCAGCGTGGCAGTTGGCGGCGGATGGCGGCGATTTCTTCCAGCACCGGCAGCCATTCCATCAGTTGCGTTTCATGGCGGGCGCGTTGGCCAAAATCTTGATTGATCGCGGCGATGAAGTCGTCTTTGCGGCGGTACAGGGCATTGCCGAGTGCGGCCAGTGCTTCGCGGCGTTGTGCCGCAGTGCGCATCGGCTGTGCCGCGTAGGCCGCGCGTTGGCGCTCAAGCAATTGGCCGAGTTCGACGGCGGAAACAGGCGGGTTCATGTGGCGAGGCGTGCGCTTAGGGTTCGGGTCGATGATGAGCATCGTGCCATGCGGCGGCCTTGGCGGGCGGGATTGCGCTCATCACATGCTCGGCCAGCGCGGCGATGGTCAGGCTGGGATTGACGCCTAAATTGGCCGATATCAGTGCGCCATCGCAGACCAGCAAATGCGGATAGCCAAATACCCGGCCAAGGTGATCGCACACGCCTTGGCTGGCATCGGCCCCATCCCGGCACCACCAAGGCAGTGCGCGGTCATCGGGATATCCAGCAGGATTTCCGGCAG
>JAUNTK010000005.1:0-21170 GCA_030538735.1 Pseudomonadota bacterium | reverse complement strand
CATCGCCACGCCACCGAAGCGTTTGGCCAGTGCATGGGCGAAGTGGTTGGCCTGCGCGATGAAGGCCGGGATCGGCGCGCCGTGGCTGACCAGCCGTTTGCCGAAGGGCCACCACCAGCGGCGCGCCAGCCGCATATCGAGATGGCCATCGAGGGTTTGCATGCACAGCAGGATCATCGATTCGCGCGCCCAGCCGCCGGGTTTCAACAGTGCCCAAAGCCGCTTTGGCTGGGTCAGGCCGAGTTTGATCAGGCCCGCCAACCAGCCTGGCCGGCTGCGTGCAGTAGCTGGCATCAAGGTGGCGAGCAGGCCCATCGCATCGGAGCCGGCCGGGTAGCGGGTGGCTTCGATGTGGGTATGCCGATCGAGGTAAACACCGGAGCCAATTGCGATGCCTTTCGATAGATCGTGCGCGCTGCCGGGGAAGCGCACGCCGATCAAGGATTCGGCATTGGTGCGCACCCGCTTGCCCAGCGCTTCGGAAAGCCCGGGCAGTGTGCCTTGGTCTTTCATCCGCAGCAGCAATTCTTGCGTGCCAAGTGATGAGGCCGCCAGCACCACGCCACGCACGCGCAGCGTTTGTGCGCCATATGCGCGTGATTGGGTGTGCAGCTGATAGCCGCGCGCGCCATCGGCATCATCCAGTGGGCGCAGGGATTCGACGCGGGTTTCGGCCCGCAATTCGGCACCGCGTTTCTCGGCAAGAAACAGGTAATTCATGTCGAGCGTGTTTTTCGCCCCATGCCGGCAGCCGATCATGCAGCCGCCGCAGCCGATGCAACTCGCACGCGCTGGGCCTTCACCATCGAAATAGGGATCGGGGTGCGGCGTGCCCGGTGCCTCGCCCTCGGCACCGAAATACACGCCAACCTGAGTCAGATGATAGCTATCGCCAAGGCCGAGGGCATCGGCGGTTTGGCGCAGGCGCTCGTCAGCGATACCGGGCAGGCGGTTGCGGGTAACGCCCAACATGCGCTGCGCGGTGGCGTAATGCGCCGGCATGATCTGCGCCCAATCGGCAAGCCCGGCCCATTCGCCTTGCGACCAAACCTCATCCGGCGGCACCAGCAAGGTATTGGCATAAGTAATCGAGCCACCGCCGACGGCATTGCCGTGCAGCACCACCACATGGCGAAAAATGCGCAGTGCGAAGAAGCCGCGCAAGCCCAGCAGCGGTTGCCAAAGCCAGCGCGAAAGCTGCCAATTGCGTTTGGGAAGGCTATCCGCCTGCCAGCGCCGACCTTGTTCGATCACCACCACGCGATAGCCTTTTTCAGCCAAACGCAGGGCGGCCACACTGCCGCCAAAGCCGGAGCCAATGACGGCGTAGTCGTAATCGAAATGGGCTTGATGGTTCATCGGCGCGGCATGGCAGTGCAAGCCGCATCCTGCGCCATTTGCCAGCCGATTGACAGGCGCTTACACCCAGCCCGTGAGGTAATACGCGCCGATCACCAAAAACACCGAGCTGGTGCTGATCAAGGTGATGGCGAGGATATCCTTGTAGCTCTGCCGATGGGTCAGGCCGGTGACGGCGAGCAGAGTGATGACCGCGCCGTTGTGCGGCAGGGTATCCATGCCGGAGGATGCAATCGAGGCCACCCGGTGCAAGACATCCATCGGGATGCCCAGCGCGTTGGCCTGGGCGATAAAGCTGTCAGCCATCGCGGCCAAGGCGATGCTCATGCCGCCCGAGGCCGAGCCGGTGATGCCGGCCAATACGTTGACGGTGACGGCCTCGTTGATGAGTGGGTCGGGGATCGAATTGAGCGCATTGGCCACCACCAGAAAACCGGGCAGGGCGGCGATCACCGCGCCAAAACCGTATTCGCTGGCGGTATTCATGCCGGCCAGCATCGCGCCGCCAATCGCCGCCTTGCTGCCTTCGGCAAAGCGCGCCTTGACCGGCTTGAACGCCAAAATCAGCACACTGAGGATGCCGACCAGCAGCGCGCCTTGCACTGCCCAGATCGCGGCGATGCGTGCGGTTTCCTGCACCACCGGCGCGACATCGCCAATCACCGCTGGCGAGAAACTGTGGTTCGCACCGTAAAACATCGGGATCCACAGGGTGAACAACTTGTTGCTGATGCCAACCAGGAGCAACGGCAGCAGGGCGATCAGCGGATGCGGCAGTTTTTCGCCGTGGAAGAGATGCGGCTCGTTGTGCAGCTCGCCCGCGTGCGCATCTGCATACCCAAGCCCCGCACGCGCGGCGCTGCGTCGGCGCCATTCCAGATACACCATGCCCAGCACAAACACGTAGATCGCCGCCAACGTGCCAAGAATCGGTGCGGCCCAGGCATCGGTGCCGAAGAACGAGGTAGGGATGATGTTCTGGATTTGCGGCGTGCCCGGCAGCGCGGCCATGGTGAAGGTGAAACTGCCCAGTGCAATCGCGCCTGGGATCAGCCGCTTGGGGATATCGCCTTGGCGGTACAGTTCGGCCGCAAACGGGTACACCGCAAACACCACCACAAACAACGACACGCCGCCGTAGGTGAGCAGCGCGCAGACCAACACGATCGCCATGATCGCCCGATGCGGCCCAAGCAAACGGATGGTGGCGGCGACGATGCTCTTGGAAAAACCGGATAGCTCGATCACCTTGCCGAAGATCGCGCCAAGCAAAAACACCGGGAAATACAGCTTGAGAAAGCCGACCATCTTGTCCATGAACAAGCCGGTAAACATCGGCGCAACCAGCGAAGGATCGGTGAAAAACACCGCGCCCATCGCCGCCAGCGGCGCAAACAAGATGACGCTGTAGCCGCGATAGGCCACAAACATCAAGAAGCACAGCGCGCCCAACACAATCAGGAATGACATCGGCAACTCCAGCGCGCACCGGGCGCAAATCGATAGTCGGCAGTCTGGCTTTGCGGCCAGTGGCGGCCCATTGTCCAAAGGTACGATGTCGCCGGCCCGCGCCAGCGCCCATCATCCGGCCATCGAACCCGGAAGGAGGGAGCATGAACAACACACGCCTATGTCTGGCCATTGCCGCAGCCATCGCGGCACCGGCCCTGTTTGCCCCTGTGGCGCATGCACAGGAAGCCGCCAACCCCAGCAGCCAATCCGGCAGCGAGCTGGATCGGGTGGTGGTGACGGCACGTAAGCGCGAAGAAACGCTGCAAGAAGTGCCGGTGGCGGTCACCGCGTTCACCGCAGAAAACCTCGACAAACTCAATGTGCAGGATCTCAGCGACATCGGCACCCAAGTGCCGAATATGACCGTCTACGCGGCGCGCGGCTCCAGCAGCACCATCACGGCTTATATTCGCGGCGTTGGCCAATCCGACCCGCTATGGGGCGTTGATCCGGGCGTCGGCATCTATATGGATGATGTCTATATCGCCCGGCCGCAGGGCGCATTGCTGGATGTGTTTGACGTCGAGCGCGTCGAAGTGCTGCGCGGCCCGCAGGGCACCTTGTATGGCAAGAACACCATCGGCGGTGCGATCAAATACATTTCGCGCCCGCTGGATAAGGAGTTCAACGGCTTTGGCGCGGTCACGTTGGGCAATTACGGCCAGCGCGATTTGAAGGCGGCAGTCGGCGGCAGTGTGGGCGATGGCGCGCTGCGTGCGCGTTTGTCGGTGGCCGATCTCAACCGCGATGGCTTTGGCGAAAACGTGGTGAGCGGCGACGATGTCAGCAACAAGGATATCCGTGCCGCACGCTTCCGCTTAGGGGCCTACGTCAACGACGATATCGATTTCCAGTTTGCCTATGACCGCGTAGATGATAAATCCGGCGTGCGTGGCGCCAGGATGCTCGCACCCAACCCGTTCAACTCGATCCCGCTATACGGCGGTACCGGCCCCGTGCCGCCGCTGGATAACCGCTACGACGTGCGCAACGGCATGCCCAATATCAATGACACGCTGTTGCAGGGTGCGTCGTTCACCGCCAATGTGCGCGCCAACGAAAACTGGGACCTGAAATACGTCGCCGCCAAGCGCGAATCCGATACCGAAACCAATATCGACTTCGATTTGACCCAAGACAAGATCGCGGACGTCAAGGCGTTTTATCGCGATCAGCAAATCAGCCACGAAGTGCAGGCGATGTATGACGGCGGTGGCCGCTCACGCGGTGTGTTCGGCCTGTACTACTTCAACGGCGAAGCTGGCGGCCAAGTGCTCAACAACTTCTTCAACCTGTCGTTTGGCGATACCCAAGGCACGGTGTACACCAAGAGCTTTGCCGCCTATGCCGATTGGACATTCGACCTGGGTGACAAATTCAAGCTCACCGCCGGGGCACGCTGGACCGATGAAGACAAGCACGCGGTGGTATTGAACCGGGCCTATGCCGATCCCGGCTTCTCGATCCCGATTGCGCTGGTGGCCAATTTCGACAAGACCATCAACTTCAAGAATGTCTCGCCGAAGATCTCGCTGGATTACGAGTTGAGCCCGGAAGTGATGCTGTATGGCGTGGCCTCGCGCGGCTTCAAATCGGGTGGCTACAACATCCGTGCGCAGGCGACGGCCGTGCCGCGTTCGGCCGAGCCGTTCCAGGACGAACAAGTGGATAGTTTTGAAATCGGCAGCAAGATGGGCCTATTGAACGATAGCCTGTTTCTCAACCTTGCCGCCTTCCACAACAAGTACAAAGATATCCAGCTTTCGATCTTTACCGAATACACCACGCCCACCGGCCAGCAGGCGTTCTTCGGTGATTTCACCAACGCAGGCTCGGCCACCGTGCAGGGCTTCGAGGCCGAATACCAATGGCTGCCGGTGCGTAATTTTGTGATCTCCGGCAATCTGGCGTGGCTCGATGCCAAGTTCGATCGCTATATGTTCAAGGGCGTCAACATCGCCGACCAGCAAGAGTTCACCAATGCGCCGAAGTTCTCGGGTGCGTTGAATCTGGAATACCGCACCGAGCTGGGCAATGGCGGTAGCCTGTCGGCGCGCGTGGGCTATGCCTATCAGGATCGCGTTGTTGCCACCACCGAAGTGGTGCGTGACCCGGTTACCGGCGTCACCACGCAGCCGATCGTGCAGGATGGTTACGGCCTGATCAATGCCGGTGTGATCTGGAAGCCGGCCGCCGCGTGGACGCTATCGCTACAGGGCAGCAATCTGGCCGACAAGGAATACATGACCACCGGCTATGTCATCCCGGCGCTGGGTGTGCGCAGCGGCTTCTACGGCGCGCCGCGCCAGTACAGCCTGAGTGCGCGCTACGATTTTTGATCGCGGCGTAATCGTGCAAACGCCACCGCTGGCCGGTGGCGTTTTGCTGGCGCGCATTTTTCCACTCACTCTGGCTATCCTGCGTGGGTGAACTCGAACCCCTCCCGCAGATGTTGAGTAGCAGCGCCGTCATCATCGTGGCGCTGGGCTGGGTGTTGGCGATGTTTGCCGTGGCCAGTTTTGCCGAGCGCAGGCCGCAGGCGTTCGCCGCGCATTGGCAGCATGTGTATGCGTTATCGCTGGCGGTGTACTGCACCTCGTGGACGTTCTTCGGCACCGTCACCCAAGCGGCGCGCTATGGCTGGCCGCTGCCGCCCACCTTCGTTGGCACCTTGCTGCTGTATCTGCTGGCCGGTGCCGCGCTACTGAAACTGGTCAAGCTGGCGCAAGCCTCAAACGCGACCTCCATCGCCGATTTGATCGCCACCCGGCTGGGCAAGGATGCGTGGCTGGCCGCTACCGTCACCCTGATCGCCGCGCTCGGCTTGATCCCCTATATCGCCCTGCAATTGCGCGCGGTGTCATCCGGCTTTGAATTGCTGGTGGGGCGCGCCGCCGCCAGTACCGATATCTGGCTCGACAGCACCTTATATGTGGCCTTGGCGATGGCCGCCTTCGCGATTGCCTTCGGTGCCCGCCATGCCAATGCCGCCGAGCACAATCGCGGCTTGGTGTTGGCGATGGCGTTTGATTCGCTGTTCAAGCTGGGCGCGATGTTGGCGCTGGGCGTGTTTGTCTGGTTCAAGTTGGGCGATGCGGTGCCGGCCAACGTGCCGCCAGCGCCTTCGGGCGAGGGCTTTATGCCGTTGGTGTTGCTGGGGGCCTTGGCGATGTTCACCCTGCCGCACCAGTTCCATGTTGGTGTGGTGGAATGCCGCAACCCGCAGCATGTGCGCACGGCGCGCTGGTTATTCCCCGTGTATCTGGTCTTGATCGCCTTGCCGATCCTGCCCTTGGCGCGGGTTGGGCAGGCGGTGCTGGGGGCCGATGTGCCATCGGATTCGTATGTGATCGCGCTGCCGATGGCCGAGGGCAGCCAAGGCATGGCGATGCTGGCGTTTCTGGGTGGCCTAAGCGCGGCGGCGGGCATGGTGGTGGTCAGCGCGTTGACGCTTAGTTTGATGATCGGCCATCACTGGTTGCTGCCGTGGTTTTCGCGCGGCTGGGGGCGGGCCGGGCAGGGCGACCTGCGTGGCCGGGTGCTGTTGATGCGCCGGGCGGGCATCATCGTGCTGATGCTGCTGGCTTGGCGTTTCAGCCGCACCATCAGCGGCAGTGCCGCGCTGGCCGATGTCGGGGCCTTGTCGTTCTCGGCCTTGGCAACCTTGGCCCCGGCGCTGGCCTTCGCAGTGTGGCGGCCGCAGACGCCGCCGTTGGCGGTGACCATCGGTTTGCTGGCCGGCTTTTTGACATGGGTATGGGCCTTGCCGCTGCCCTTGCTTGCAGAGGATTGGGCCGCGCCACCGGCATGGTTGCAGCACGGGCCATTTGGCGTGAATTGGCTGGCGCCGGACCAATTATTTGCGCTGACCGGCTGGAGCCGGCTGGGGCGTGCGGTGGCCGCCAGCCTGCTGGTGGGCAGTTTGGTGACGGCGCTGTTGGCGGCATGGCGCGGCCCGGCGCGTCTGCGTGCGCGACGCGGCTTGGCCGTGGCGCAACTACGCCTGCTGGCCCAGCGTTTTCTGCCGCCAGCACGGGTGGATGATTTGCTGGCGCGGATGCCGGCCAATGCCATCGTGCCGCGCCCGGTTGAAGAAAACATCGAACGTGAGTTAGCCGCAGTGATCGGTGCGGCCAGCTCGCGGGTGTTGCTTAATGCCGCGCGCCGGCAGAGCGGGCGCGATCTGGATGCCGTCGCCGATATCGTCGATGAAACCAGTGTCGATCTGCGCTTCAATCAACGCCTGTTGGAGGCGGCGCTGGAAAACATGAGCCAAGGCATCAGCGTGGTCGATGCCGATCTGCGTTTGATGGCGTGGAACCGCCCGTATGCCGAGATGTTCGGCTTTCCGCCGGCGCTGTTGCGGGTGGGCCTGCCGATCGCCGAGGCCAGCCGTTGGGCGCTGCGCCGGATGCCGGAGGCTGCCGATATCGAAGCCGGCTTGGCCCGCCGTCTGGCCCATATGCGCGCCGGCACGCCGCATCTATCCGAGCGGGTATTGCCCGATGGTCGCATCATCCAGATTCGCGGCAACCCGATGCCGGGCGGCGGCTTTGTGGCGACATTCACCGATGTCACCGATTTCCGTCAGGCCGAAGCCGAGTTGAAGCGCGGCAATGAAACGCTGGAGCAGCGCGTCGATGAGCGTACCGCGCTACTGGAAAATGCCAAGCGCGAGGCCGAGCGCGCCAACGATGCCAAGAGCCGCTTCCTCGCTGCGATTGGCCATGATTTGCTGCAACCGCTGCACGCCGCGCATCTGTTTGCCGATGCACTGGGCCAGCGGGTGAGTTCGCATGAATCGCGGCGCTTGGTGGAGCAGGTCGGCGGTGCGCTGGATTCCACCACCGCGCTGATCAGCGATTTGCTGGATATGTCGCGCTTGGAGGCCGGCGGTTTACAGCCAGAATTGCAGCGGTTTGCATTGGCCGATGTGCTCTTGCCGCTGATGAGCGAAGGCCGCGTCGTCGCCAACGAGCGCGGGCTTGAATTGCGCTTTGTCGCCAGCCGTGCCTGGGTGCATAGCGACCCGCGCCTGCTGCGCCGCATCGTGCAGAACTTTCTCCCCAATGCGCTGCGCCATGTCGAACGTGGCCGCGTGCTGGTGGGGGTGCGTCGGGCCGGCGCGCAGCTGCGTATCGAGGTGCACGATACCGGCCCCGGCATCGCGCTGGCGCAACAAGAATTGATATTCGATGAGTTCCGCCGTGGCGATCAAGCACGCGGCCAAGGCTTGGGGCTAGGCCTTGCCATCGCGCGTGGCATCGCCGATGTGCTGCAGTTGCCGATCGGCCTGCGCAGTACGCCGGGGCGGGGCAGTGTGTTTTTTGTCGAGCTGCCGCGTGTCAGCGCAGTGGCCGTGTCTTCGCCGCCAGCCGGAAAACTGGCCGGCCTGCGCGTGCTGGTGGTTGATAACGACCCCACCGCACTCGATGCGCTGGCCAGCGTATTGCACGGCTGGGGCTGCACAGTCGCCGCCTGCCACGATGGCGCGATGGCCGCGGCCACATTGGCCGCAGAACCTGCGCAACTTTGGTTGTTCGATTACCACCTCAATGACGGCGATGACGGCATCGCCCTCTATCGCCGCCTCTGCGATCAATTCGGCCAACGGCCCTGCCTGGTACTGAGCGCCGACCAAACCGGCAGCGTGCGCGCCGCAGCACAAGACGCTGGCCTGCCATTGCTGGCCAAACCGCTTAGGCCGCTGGCATTGAAATCGATGCTGGATCGGCTGCTGGTGGCGTCGCGTGGTGCGGGTGTTTGATTGGTAGCTAAGGAAGACACCGTCACCCGTGAATTGATGGCGCATCTCAATCCATCCACAACCGCTGTGGATGCGCTTGTTGATAACGCTGTGGAATCCGGCCGCAGCCCTTGCCACGCTTGGATAAATCCGCGCTGGTGAAATTTTCGCCAGCGTGGGCTGGCTTAATCGCTGATTTGGTTGGCCGGGTCTTTCAGTTCCAGCTCGCGCAGCACCACGCCGGCTTGAGTGCGGTTGCGCACGCCGAGGCGTTCAAAAATCGCCGTGAGATGCGCTTTCACCGTGCGTTCTTGCACGTCCAGCCGGTCGGCGATTTGTTTGTTGAGGAGGCCCTCGGCCACCAACACCAGCACGCGAAATTGCTGCGGCGAAAGGCTGGCGAGGCGCGCCGCCAAGGCGGCATCGGCAGGCTCGGAGCTGGCCCCGGCCACGGCGGCGCGCAGGTTGGCGGGCAACCATTGTTCGCAGTCAAGCACGGTGACGATGGCCTCGCGCAGTTCATCCAGCCCGGCGCTTTTTGGCAGGTAACCGGCCGCGCCATGATCCAGCGCACGGCGCACCACGCGCGGGTCATCATTGGCTGACACCACCACCACCGCCACGCCCGGATGCTGGGCGCGCACCGCCGCCAATCCGGCCAGCCCGTGGCTGCCGGGCATGTGCAGGTCGAGCAGCACCAGGTCGATGGCATCGTCGGCGTCGAGGGTGGCCAGCACATCCTGCATCGAGCCGGCCTCGCACAAGCGCACTTCGCCCAACGCATCCTGTGCGGCTTGCTTGAGCGCGGCGCGGAACAGCGGATGATCGTCGGCGATCAAGAGCGAGGTGGCAGTCATCCGGCACAGGCTAACAGGTTCAATTTTTCCTGCCTTGGTACCAAAGTACGATGTTGCGCCAAGGCGTGGCAGGTATGCTCGCGGCATGAAAACTGCCCTTGTTGCCGCCGCCAGCCTGATGCTTGCTGCCTGTGCCACCGCCGGAGGATCAATGCGTATCGCGCAAGATCAGGTTCGCATCAGCGAGCACCGCCAAGATGATGATCTGTTGACTGCCGGCTTGGGCGCTAGCGGCCTGCGTGCGATGCAGGCGCCGGCATTTGCCGACCCGGCCAAGCCGAGCGCTGCGGAGTTGCGCCGCCGGGCGATTTGGTCAAGCTGGCGCGGCATCGCCGATCTTTCACCCAGCGGTGGCTACGGCGAGTGGTACGGCAGTCTGGCCGATGTGCCGGGTCGCGAATATTCCAGCTTGGCGTGGGTGGCGGGTGCGCTGCATCCGCATCGGGTGCTGGCGCAAGTGCCCGATGCGTTTGATCGTGGCAAGCGGTGCTTGGTGGTGACGGTGGCGTCTGGCTCGCGCGGGGTGTATGGCGCGATGGCGGTCGGTGCGGCTTGGGGGCTGCCGCGTGGCTGTGCGGTGGTGCATACCGACAAGGGCGCGGGCAGCGATTATTTCGATCTTGATGCCGGGCAGGGCTTTGAGCTGGATGGCACGCTGGCCAAGCCGGGCGAGCAGTTGCTGGCGTTTCAGCCGGTGGATGCGGGCGGGCAGGGCATCGTTACAAAACACGCGCACTCCGGCGACAACCCGGAAGCGGATTGGGGCGTGCATACCCGCCAGGCGGCCGAATTTGGCTTGTATGCCCTCAGTCAAGCGTTTCCCGATGCCGCACCGTTCACCTTCGACAACACCCGGGTGATCGCGGTCGGTATTTCCAATGGTGGCGGCGCGGTGCTGCGTGCGGCGGAACTGGCCGGCGATTGGCTGGATGGCGTGGTTGCCGGCGAGCCGAATGTGTATGTGGATCGCCACGATTCGCGCCCGCTCTATCAATACGCCAGCGAGGCGGTGCTGTTGATGCCTTGTGCGTTGCCGGCATTGGGCCTGCCGTCGATTGCGCAGGCTGAGATGATCTGCAACGCACTGGCCGATGCCGGTGTGATCGAGGGCGCGGATACGGCCGCCCGTCAGCGTTCGGCACTGGCGCGGATGCACGCATTGGGCTGGAGTGACGATGCCTTGCGCGGCGGTGCCAGCAACGTGATGTTCGATGTCTGGCGTTCGATCTTGATCACCTATGCCGCCAGTTACACCCGCAGCGCGGCTGATGCGCATCCCTGTGGTTATCGATTTGCGGCCGGTGAAGCGGGCAAGCCGCGCGCCGCGAACGCGATCGAGCGCGCCGCATGGTGGCCGGATGGCAGCGGCATCGCGCCGGGGGCCGGGATCAATATCGTCGAGCCCGAGGGCGGCGCGGCGGCTGGTCTGGCCTGCTTGACCCGGTTGTGGGCGGGCAGCAGCGATGCCAGCCAAATGTTGCGCGAAAGTGTCTCCAAAACCCGCGCAGCACCACCGCGTGCGGGCCTGCCGGTGATCGTAGTGCACGGGCAATCCGATGGCCTGATCCCGTTGGCGTTCAGCAGCCAGCCTTATATCGCGGCGGCGCGGGCGGCCGGGCGCGCCGATGTGCGTTTCTGGCAAGTCAAGCGTGCCCAGCATTTCGATGCCTTCCTTGCCATGCCGCAGTTCAGCGCCCAGTACGTGCCGTTGTTGCCCTATGTGTATGCCGCGCTGGATCGTCTGGACGCGCATCTGGATGGCAAGGCGGCGTTGCCAGCCGATGCCCTGATCGATGCCAAGCCGCGCGCCCAAGGCCAAGCACTGCAGGCTAAGGATCTCGCTATTCCGCGTTGAGCTTTGAGGGTGTGGGATTGGATCGAAGGCGTGCAATCACGGACTCATCAAGTCAGTGTCGTCGCTATACGCCGGTGCCAGGCGCCCCACGGGACACGCCGTGAACCCATCCTTGGGGGCTCGGACGCGGCCGCTTCGCGGTCCGGCCCGTCGCAGCGCTCCGGGCGTTCAAATGGGGCACGCGGCTGGCCGCCGCGTAAGCGCCCCATTCTCACCCCTGCAGCGAACGGTCCCGAGTGGTGCCTGGCACCGACGTACCGAAAGTTCTGTGCCACATCAATAAAAGGCGAGGCTTCTCGCAGCCGAAGTGACAGTCAATCCGCACCAAGCGCGTGAGGACCGGGAATGCACCGCTACCGGCGAGCGCGCCATGGACAGTGCGGCCACGAATCGAAGCCCGAGCGCAACCCTGAGCGGCGAGGATAGCGGTGCGTTTCCGGGCCGGATCGAGATGACGCCCTGCGCCCCTGCGTAGGCATCGCCCGCCCATCGAGGCGCGATCAGGCATATTGCGGCAGGCGCGGGAAGCCGCTACAATGCGCCGCTTGATCGATGCACTGCCGCATCATCACCAGCTTCGCGGGCCGCAGTATGCGCCTGCTGGCTCGGGCCGCCGGGTTCGCTTTGATGCGCTGGCACCGGACATTGCTGTTACCGGAAGGGGCCCTGGCGGCCCCTTTATCGTTTTTTGTCGTTACGGATTTCAAGATGGACAAGGCACAACAAATCAGCGAGCTGCTTGCGCCCACGGTCGCCGCGCTCGGGGTGGAGCTGCTGGGTGTGGAGTACCTCACCATGCCGGGCGGCGCGGTGCTGCGCCTGTATATCGACGTGCCGGAGGCCGAAAGCACTGGCGAAAACCCGCGTTTGGTCGGTATTGACGAGTGCGAGCAAGTCAGCCGCGAGGTCTCGGCCCAGTTGGATGTCGAAGACCCGATCAGCGGCAATTACACGCTGGAAGTGTCATCACCCGGGCTTGATCGCCCGTTGTTCACCTTGGCCCAATTTGCCCGTTTTGCGGGCGAAAGCGCCAAAGTCGGCTTGAAGTTGCCGCAGGATGGGCGTCGCCGCCTGACCGGCCGCATCGTCAAGGTGGAGGGCGAATACGTCCATTTTGATGTTGATGGCCAGCCCTTCGTGGCGGCTTTCGACAATATCGACAAGGCCCGCATCGTGCCCGATTGGGCGGCGCTGGGCTATGCCGCCGGCAAGCCGGGCAAGCAGGCGGGCGGCAAGAAAAAAAAATCCAACCCCACCCTCAACGAGGCGGATGCGTCCGTCGATGCGGAGTCTGAACAATGAGCAAGGACCTGTTGCTGGTCGCTGAAGCTGTCGCCAATGAAAAAGGCGTGCCCCATGACGTGATTCTGGAAGCGATCGAAGCCGCGCTGGCGTCTGCTGCCAAGAAGCGCTACCCGGAGCAAGACGTGTCGGTGCGCGTGTCGATCAATCCGAAGGATGGCGAATACGAAACGTTCCGCCGCTGGGAAGTGGTGGCCGATGATGTGGTGATGGAATCGCCCGATCGGCAAATCCGCCTGATGGATGCGGTCGATGAAAGCGAAGGCGCGGACGTCGGCGATTACATCGAGGAACAAATCGAAAACGCCGAGTTCGGCCGTATCGCCGCGCAGGCGGCCAAGCAGGTCATCGTGCAGCGCGTGCGCGAGGCTGAGCGTCAGCAGGTGGTCGATGCGTGGAAGGACCGCGTCGGCGAGTTGGTCACCGGCACCGTCAAGCGTGTCGAGCGCGGCAATGTGTATGTCGATCTGGGCGGCAATGCCGAGGCCTTCATCCCCAAGGACAAGGGCATCCCGCGCGACATCCTGCGCACCGGCGACCGCGTGCGCGGCTATCTGTACGAAGTGAAGAGCGAGCCGCGTGGCCCGCAGATCTTCATCAGCCGCGCCGCGCCGGAATTCATGATGGAGCTGTTCCGTCTGGAAGTGCCGGAAGTGGGCCAAGGCTTGGTCGAGATCAAGGCCGCTGCGCGTGACCCGGGTGATCGCGCCAAGATCGCCGTGTTGGCCTATGACAACCGCACCGACCCGATCGGCGCCTGCATCGGCATGCGCGGTTCGCGCGTGCAGGCGGTCACCAACGAATTGAACGGCGAGCGCGTCGATATCGTGTTGTGGTCGGATAACCCGGCGCAGTTCGTCATCAATGCGATGGCACCGGCCGAAGTGCAATCGATCATCGTCGATGAGGACAAGCACTCGATGGATCTGGCCGTGGCCGAGGAATTGCTGGCCAAGGCGATCGGCAAGGGCGGGCAAAACGTGCGTCTGGCCAGCCGCCTCACCGGCTGGCAGCTCAACGTGATGACCGCCGACCAAGTGGCTGCCAAATCCGAAGCCGAGCAGGCCACCGCACGTGGATTGTTTGTCGAGAAGCTGGAAGTCGATGAAGAAATCGCCGGCATCTTGGTGGGCGAGGGCTTCAGCACGGTCGAAGAAATCGCCTACGTGCCGGTTGGCGAGCTGCTGGCGATCGACGGCTTCGACGAGGACATCGTCGAGGAACTGCGCGCCCGCGCCCGCGATGCGCTGCTCAACGAGGCGCTGGCCGCTGAAGAAGAATTGGAAGAAAACCAGCCGGCCGAAGACCTGCTCACCCTTGAAGGCATGGACGAGGCCACCGCCTACGTGCTGGCCTCGCGCGGGGTGCAGAGCCGCGAAGACCTGGCCGAGTTGGCGGTGGATGAACTCACCGACATCGAGGACATGGACGCGGAACGCGCCTCGGCCCTGATCATGGAAGCGCGCAAACACTGGTTCGAGTAATCGGCCATGTAAGCACGCGCTAAAATAAAAGATTGGCCGTCGGCCCCTGCTGCCGGCCCGCAACACGGAAATCGCATGTCGCAGAAAACCACCATCCGCAAGCTTGCCGAACTGGTCAATACGCCGGTCGAAAGGCTGTTGGAGCAACTTTCCGAAGCCGGGATGCCATTCAAGGATGCCGACGAGGAAGTCACCAGCGCGCAGAAAATCAAGCTGCTTGGCTTCCTGCGGCGCGCCCATGGCCGTGCCGATGAGTCGGCAAGTGATGGCGCGGCCCCAAGCAAGATCACCCTGAAGCGGCGCAAGACCGAAGAAATCACCGTCGGCGGCGGCAAGAACAAGCAGACCGTCGATGTCACCGTACGCAAGAAAGTGGTGCTGACCAAAAAGCCGGCCGCGGGCGAAAACCCGGCGCCGGGCAAGGTCACGCCGGTCGATGACGAGCACGCCGAAGTCCTGCGCAAGCTGGAAGAATCGCGCCAGCGCAATCTGGAAGAACAGCAGCGCCTGGCCGAGCAAGACAAGCGCCGCGCTGAGGAGGCCGAAGCCGAGCGCAGTCGCGCCGAGGAAGCCGCCAGCCGCGCCGCCGAACAAGCCGCTGCCGCCAGCGAAACGCCCACCAGCGACGGTGCTGCCCCGGCCGTGCGCAAGGCCAGCAGCCATAGCGCCCCCGCCGCACCGCGTGCTGCCCGTAGCGATGACCGCAGCGCGCACGCCAAGCCCGGCAAATCGCGTGGTTCGCATGCGATGGTCTCGGGCGTCGAGGATGATGACAACACCGCACGTTTTGCCGGCCAGTTGCATCTGAGTGGCCGCCGCCCGCCGGCCGGTGGCCGTGGTGGCAAATCGAAGGGCCGTCGCGTCGAGCAATCGCGCAGCGGTGGTGGCGAGCACGGCTTCCAGCGCCCGACCGAAAAGATCGTGCGCGAAATCGCTATTGGTGAAGCGATTACCGTCGGCGATCTGGCCCAGAAGCTGGCGATGAAGGGCGGCGAAGTGGTCAAGGCGCTGTTCAAAATGGGTGTGATGGCGACCATCACCCAGACCATCGATCACGATACCGCGGTGCTGGTCACCGAAGAACTCGGCCACAAGGCGATCCGCGCCGGTGCCGACGACGCCGAAACCGAACTGCTCGCGCATGTCGAAGACCAGCAGGGCGAGGCCAGGAGCCGCCCGCCGGTGGTCACCATCATGGGCCACGTCGATCACGGCAAGACATCGTTGCTTGATTACATCCGCCGCACCAAGATCGCTTCGGGCGAGGCCGGCGGTATCACCCAGCACATCGGTGCCTATCACGTCGAAACCGACAAGGGCATCGTCAGCTTCCTTGATACGCCCGGCCACGCCGCGTTCTCGCAGATGCGTGCCCGTGGCGCCAAGCTCACCGATATCGTGGTGCTGGTGGTGGCCGCCGATGATGGCGTGATGCCGCAGACCCGCGAAGCGATCCAGCATGCGCGCTCGGCCAAGGTGCCGCTGATTGTGGCGATCAACAAGGTCGACAAATCCAGCGCCGACCCGATGCGGATCAAGAACGAATTGCTTGAGATGGAAGTGGTCGCCGAAGATTTTGGTGGCGATACCCAGATGGTCGAGCTTTCGGCCAAGACCGGGCAGGGTGTTGACGATCTGCTTGACGCGATCTTGCTGCAATCCGAAGTGCTGGAGCTGCGCGCGGTGGATGAAGGCCGTGCCGCGGGCGTAGTGATCGAATCCTCGCTCGACAAGGGCCGTGGCCCGGTGGCGACCGTGCTGGTGCAGCAGGGCAAGCTGGCCAAGGGCGATTATCTGGTGTGCGGCGTGCAATATGGCCGCGTCCGCGCCTTGTTTGATGAAACCGGCAGCCAAGTGCCCTCGGCTGGCCCGTCGATCCCGGTGCAGGTGCTCGGCCTCTCCGGCGTGCCCGATGCCGGCGATGATTTCGTGGTGGTGGCCGATGAGCGCCTCGCCAAGGATGTCGCCCAGCAGCGCGATGCCAAGCGCCGCGAGATGCGCCTGTTCAAGCAGGCCGGCAACCGCATGGAAGACATCATGGCGCAGATGGGCTCGGGTGCCGAACAGCAGCAGCTCAATCTGGTGGTGAAGGCCGATGTGCAGGGCTCGGTGGAAGCACTGAAGGATGCGCTGACCTCGCTTTCCAACGACCAGATCCGCATCCATGTGATTGGCTCGGGCGTGGGTGGCATCACCGAATCCGATGCCCAGTTGGCGGCGACCTCGAAGGCCACGTTGATCGGCTTCAACGTGCGTGCCGATGCCTCGGCGCGCAAGGTGATCGAAGGCAATGGCGTTGATCTGCGTTACTTCTCGATCATCTATGACGTGATCGATCAGGTGAAGCAGGTGGCCTCGGGTTTGCTTGGCGTGGAAATCCGCGAAGAGATCATCGGTATCGCCGAAGTGCGCGATGTGTTCCGCAGCTCCAAGTTTGGTGCGGTTGCTGGCTGCATGGTGATCGAAGGCGTGGTCAAGAAAGCCAAGCCGATCCGCGTCCTGCGCGATTCGGTGGTGGTGTACGAAGGCGAGTTGGAAAGCCTGCGCCGCTACAAAGAGAACGTTGACGAGGTCAAGGAAGGCACCGAATGCGGCATCGGCGTCAAGGCCTATAACGATGTCAAGGCCGGCGACCAGATCGAGTGCTTCGAGCGCATCGAAGTGCAGAGGACGCTCTAAGCGATGGCCGGCCAGCGCAAATCCTTCCATCGCACCGACCGGGTCGCGGCGCAGATGCGTCGCGACTTGGGCACCTTGGTGCATGACGCGGTGCGCGAGCTGGGCCTGCCGTCGGTCAGTGTGTCCGATGTCGAAGTCACCCGCGATCTGGCCCATGCCAAGGTGTTTGTCACCGCGTTGATGAGCGAAAAATCGGCCGAGGCGGTCAAGGGCCTGAAGGAAAACGCCAAGGAAATCCGCTACCAATTGGCGCAGGCGATGAAGCTGCGCCATGTGCCGGAGCTGCATTTTTTCTATGACGATTCGGTCGATCGCGGTGAGCGCATCGACCAATTACTGCGTGATTTGCCGGATACCGCCGCGCCAGCCACTGACGAAGAAGAATGATCGACACGCCGGGTTTTCCCGGCGTCTCTACAATAGCTGCATGTCGAAACCGCGCACCCGTCATAAATTTCGCAAGCTGCACGGCATTTTGTTGTTGGATAAGCCGCTGGGGCTAAGCTCCAATCAAGCCTTGCAGCGCGTGCGTCATTTGTTCCGCGCCGACAAGGCCGGCCATACCGGCGCACTCGACCCCCTAGCCACCGGCTTGCTGCCGATCTGCTTTGGCGAAGCCACCAAAATTGCCGGTGGTTTGCTGGGCGCACGCAAGGCGTATGAAACCGTGGCCCGGCTTGGCATCACCACCGATACCGATGATGCCGAGGGCCAAGCCCTGCGTGAGCGCCCGGTGCCAGCGCTGGATATCGCCAGCATTGATGCGGCGCTCGCCACGCTCACCGGCCGCATCCAGCAGGTGCCGCCGATTTATTCCGCGCTCAAACGTGGCGGCGAGCCGCTGTATGCCAAAGCGCGGCGCGGCGAGACGGTTGAGATCGACGCGCGCGAAGTCGATGTCCACGAATTCAGCCTGAAATCCGCGCTGGATTTGCTTGATCCCGCCCCCAAGCTGCGCCTGCATGTGGAATGCGGCAGCGGCACCTATGTGCGATCACTGGTGCGCGATTTGGGTGAATTGCTCGGCTGCGGCGCGCATGTCGCCGAGTTGCGCCGGCTTTGGGTTGATCCATTCCGCGAGCCACGGATGTGGGCGCTGGAAGCCTTGCAGGCGATGGCCGAGCGCGGCGAGCATCATCTTGATGCCTGCGTGCTGCCAATCGAGGCCGGCATGGTGGCGTGGCCGGAAGTGCGCTTGTCCGAAGCCCAGCAGTTGAAATTTGGCCAAGGGCAGAAATTGCCCGGGCCATTCCGTCAACGCGGCGAAGTGGCCGCCTGCGATGCCGATGGCCGCGCACTGGGCATCGCCGAAATTGATGAGGCGGGTGATTTGCGTGGCAAGCGGCTGTTTGTCTGGGCGCTGCCGCAGCCGCAGTCGGCTTGAGTGCCTGTTCGGCGGTTTTCCCCGCAAGCTGTTGTGCAGAGGGGCACGCCAACACGATGATTTTGCTGCGTATGCGCGTTGTATAGTCGCGGCAATTCGTCACCCCGGAACCGACCATGAAGATGCTGAAAACCGTGCTTCTTTCGATCATCCTCGCCATGCTTGCTTTGCCTGCGGCGCGCGCCCAACCCGTGCCAACCGATACGCCGGAAGCGGTGGTGGCGGCGATGAATGCATCGATGGCCGTCGCGGATTGGCAGGCCGCTGCCGCGTGGTTCGACCCGCAGGCATTGCAGGATTTTCGCGCCATGCTGGCACCGCTTGTCGATGCCGTGCCTGATGCGCAGCAAAGCGTGATCCTGGCCATGCTGTTTGCTGGCAGCAGTGCCGAAGACCTGAAACGCGCCAGCGATGCCGAGTTCTTTGCCAGTTTCATGGCCGCGATGATGCGCGGCAAACTGGAGGACAACGACATCATCGGCAGCGTGGCCGAAGGCGATGAGCTGCGCCATGTCGTGACCCGGGCAACGGCGAGTGCAGAAGGCGTGCGCATCACAAAGATGGAGGTGGTCAGCCTGCGCAAGACGCCGCACGGCTGGCGGGCGATGCTGAAGGGCGATATGACCGGCATGGTTGAGGCGCTGAAATCGCGCATGGGTGCCACATCCGGGCAAGTAGCGGATTGAAAGCCGCCGCCGCACCCGCCGATAGCGGCCACTGGCGGGATGTGCTGCTGACGGCGCTGGCCCCGATCATCTGGGGCACCACCTATATCGTCACCACCGAATTTTTACCGCCGGGCAAGCCGCTCACCGCCGCTTTGCTGCGCCTGTTGCCAGCCGGCCTGTTGCTGCTGATCTGGACGCGCCGCTGGCCCGCCAGCGGCCAGTGGTGGAGGCTCTTGGTGCTGGCCGCACTCAATATGGCGCTGTTTCAATCGCTGTTGTTTGTCGCCGCCTACCGCCTGCCCGGTGGTTTGGCGGCGGTGTTAGGCGCAATCCAGCCCTTGGCGGTGATGGCCTTGATCTGGCTGTTTGATAGCCGCAGGCCGTGGTGGTTCACCGTGCTGGCGGCGCTGATTGGCATCGTCGGCATGGCGATGCTGCTGCTGGCACCGGGCACGCACTGGGATATCTGGGGTGTCGCGGCGGCCTTGATCGGCGCGGCTGGTATGGCGATTGGCACGTGGCTCACCAAGCGTTGGCGGCTGCCGATGCCGGTCTTGGCGCTGACCGGCTGGCAGTTGCTGCTGGGCGGCGTGATGTTGCTGCCGCTCACCCTGTGGCGCGAAGGCTGGCTGCATACCGCAACGCTTACCAATCTGCTGGGCTATGCCTATCTGTGTCTGTTTGGCGCGGTAATTTCGTATGGCCTGTTTTTTCGTGGGCTGGCTAAACTCTCGCCCGTCGCGGTGACATCGCTGGGGCTGCTGAGCCCGGTGACGGCGGTGTTGATCGGCTGGGTCTGGTTGGGCGAGGCGATGCGCGGCTGGTCGTTGGTTGGCTTGGTGACGGTGTTGGTCAGCGTGCTGGCGGTGCAATGGGCGATGCAACGGCCGCATTCGCCACCCTGATCGCGCCGTCATGGCCGCTTGCCCCAGTGGATCGGAGCGGCTACAATTTGCGCGCCGCTTGGCGGCCCTTTTCATTTTTCGTTCACGGCGAACCAGCGGTGCGCCCCTTGATGCTTTGGCGGAAGGGCGTTCCTGCAGGTCACGCATCTACATAAAGAGACATCATGTCCATCGATACCGCCCAAATCATTGAAGACAACAAGCGCGGCAGCAACGATACCGGCTCGCCGGAAGTCCAAGTTGCCCTGCTGACCGCTCGCATCGTCCACCTGACCGAGCACTTCAAGACCCACAAGAAAGATCACCACAGCCGTCGCGGCCTGCTCAAGCTGGTCAACCAGCGCCGCAGCCTGCTTGACTACCTGCATCGCAAAGATGCGGGGCGTTACAAGGCCCTGATCCAGAAGTTGGGTCTGCGTCGCTAAGAGAACCCGAACCGCGGCGTCGCAAGCGCCGCGGTTTCGTTTGTGTGCTACCGCAACACCTGTTTCGCAACACCCCAAGTATCACTACACGCCGGCCGGCAGGGGCCTGCCGGTTCATTCGCAAGCCAGCGCAAGCTCTCAAGGAATACACGTGGCCAAAATCACCAAGACCTTCCAGTACGGCGGCAAGACCGTCACCCTCGAAACCGGCGAAGTCGCCCGCCAAGCCGGCGGTGCCGTGCTGGTGTCCTGCGAAGGCACTGTCGTGCTCGCGACCGCCGTTGCCGCCAAATCGGCGCGCGAAGGCCAGGATTTCTTCCCGCTGACGGTTGACTATCAAGAAAAGTTCTACGCCGGTGGCCGCATCCCGGGTGGCTTCTTCAAGCGTGAAGGCCGCCCGACCGAGAAAGAAACCCTGATCAGCCGCCTGATCGACCGCCCGATCCGCCCGCTGTTCCCGGAAGACTACAAAAACGAAGTGCAGATCATCGCCCAGCTGGTCTCGCTGAACCCGGAAGTCGAAGGTGATGTGCTGGCGATGATTGGTGCCTCCGCCGCGTTGTCGCTGTGCGGCTCGCCGTTCCAAGGCCCGATCGCGGCGGCCAAGGTGGGCTACAAGAATGGCGAATTCCTGCTCAATGCCGGTGTCGAGGCGATGAAGGATTCGGAACTGGAACTGGTCGTCGCCGGCACCAGCGAAGCGGTGCTGATGGTTGAATCCGAAGCCAAGGAATTGTCCGAAGACGTGATGCTGGCCGCCGTCATGGCCGGCCACCACGAGCTGCAAAAGGCGATCCACGCGATCAACGAGTTGGTCGTCGAAGCCGGCACCAAGGCATCGGATTGGGCTGCCCCGGCGCGCAACGACGCGCTGGTCGCCGCGATCACCGAAGCCGCTGGCAGCCCGTTGGTCACCGCCTTCAAGGTGCACGACAAGCTGCAGCGCCGCGATGCCATCGCCGCGATCCGCAAGGACACGCTCGAAGCGCTGGCT
>JAUNTK010000142.1 GCA_030538735.1 Pseudomonadota bacterium | reverse complement strand
CGTCACCTTGAATCTGGAAAAAGCCGACCCCGACAAACCCGGCACGCTCAAAGTGCAGGCCGACAACAGCACGCTCAAGGCCAGCATGTTGGGCTTTGTCAGCGCGTGGAATGTCGCCATGACCCAGTTGCGCACGCAAAGCGCGGCCGGGGGCGAAGGCAAGGTGGGCGGCCCGTTGGCCGGCGATGCGGCACCGCGCGGGATGACCTCGGCACTGCGCAACACGCTGGCGCAGGCGTATGGCGAGCTATCGAAAATGGGCATCAAGTCCTCGGTCGATGGGTCGTTAACTTTGGACGGAGACACGTTCGATCAAGCCCTCAAGGCCGATGCGAATGCCCTCAGCAAAGTACTGGGCAACGAAGGCAGCATCGGCAGCCAGTTGCGCGACAACCTGAAATCCTGGGTTGGCAGCAACGGCATGTTGGAATCGCGCAGCAAATCGCTCGATGTCCGCATGAAATCGATCGAGCGGCAAAGAATCGATCTCGACGCCCGCATGCAACGCATCGAGGCCAATTACCGCCGCCAGTTCACCGCGCTCGATGAAGCGATGAGCAAATTGAACAAGACCTCCAGCTTCATCGACCAACAATTCTTCAGCAAATCCTCCAGCTAAGCCCTGACAACGGATCACCGCCATGAGCCCACAGCACGCCTACGCCCGCCAGTATCAACAAACGTCCGTGCAAAGTGCGGTGCTCGATGCCACGCCGCATCAGCTGGTTGCGCTGATGTTGTCCGGGGCGCGCTCGCGCCTGAAACTGGCCGCCGCCTGTATTGATATCGGTGATTTGCCACGCAAGGGCAAGGCACTGGCCGAGGCCGGCGCGATCATCGGTGAGCTGGATGCATCGCTCAACCGCGAGGCCGGTGGCGATGTCGCCGATGGCCTTGCCGCCCTCTACGATTACGCGATGCGCCGCTTGGTTGAAGCCAATGCCGGCAACCAGCCGGGGCCGGTACGCGAAGTGGATGAACTCCTCGGCGAGATCGAATCGGCGTGGAGCGCGATTGCGCGGGAGGCCGCCTGATGACCCCCAACCTGCCCGCAGCGGCGATCCGCCAAGCCTTGGCCGAGGGCGACTGGGATACCCTCAACCGCTTGATCGATGGCCATGACCGCGATGTACGCGCGTTTGCCGATGCCTCCGCCAGCACCGACCCGGCGATCTGGCGCCGGCTGCGCGAACAACATGCCGAGATGATGGCCGTGCTGGGTGCCAAACGCGATGAATCCAGTGCCGCGCTGCGCCGCAGCCGGCAGACGCAATCGGGCATCAAAGCCTATGCCGGGGCCGCCGCATGAATCACGACGAGCGCGACCAACTGGCGTTGGGCGAAAGCCTCAGCATCCGCGAGATGCGCTCGGCGGAATTTGTCCCCGATCAGCTCGACACGCGCGAGATCGCACGCAACAGCCTGCGTTCGGAACAATTGCTGCGCCGCCTGCAGCTGATCGAAGACACCCGCAGTCTGGACGACAAGAAAGACGAGCACGGCGCCATCGAGCAAACCCTGCAACGGCTGGAAGCACGGCTGGAGTTGCTGACCGCGCTGGTCTCGCGGGTGATGGAGCGACGTGGCGAATCACGCGAGGTGGAAATCCTCTGGAGCAACGAAGGCGCGATCCTGCCCGCCGGCAATGCTGCGCCCGGTGCGCTGGGCTGGCTGCGCATCCAGCCCGCCGACTGGATGCCCGATTCAATCGCCCTGCCGGCCAAGGTAATCGCTGCCGATGAAAACCGGATGTGGCTGCGCTTCGAGCATATGCCAGCCACCCAGCATTCGGCGCTGGAGCAGCATCTGTTCCGCATGCATCGGCGTGAAATCGCCGAGCAACGCCGCGCCCGCCTGCATGACGAGGATGCCGTGGACTGACGCAGCCGGTCAGTCACGGTGCCGCCACACCACTGGCACGGGATATGTCGGCGAAAAACCGGACAGCGGTCACATCGGCAGTGTGAATGTGCGGCGCAGCACGTCTGGCACGGATTTTGCTGAAACCCATCCGAGGGCAACCTGGACCAGCCCGGGGGAGGCGTGATGAAAAATTCGATGCAGATCAAAACAGCGCAGTCATTGAACATGACGCCGCAGCTGTTGCAATCGATCCGCCTGCTCCAGCTCAACACCCTGCAGATGGAAATGGAGTTGCGTCAGGCACTGGAGCGCAACCCGCTGCTGGAAGAAGACGACGACCACGTCATCGGCGAAACCGCGATTGACCAGCCCGCCGAGCACGCCGAGGCCGAAATGGCCGCTTGGGATGAGCTGCCCGACCCGGCGTTTCTTTCTGGCGGGCAGAACGGCAGCGGCTTTGATGACGATGGCATGGCGCGGATTGCCGCAGGCGAATCCAGCGACCCACGCCTGCGCCTGCTTGATCAACTGCGTCTTGAACTACCCACAGACCTGCTGGCGATGGCCGCCTGGTGGCTGGATCGCTGCGATGATCGCGGCTATCTGGAAGGCCATCTGGATGATCTGCTGGATCACGGCGTGACCGAATTGGGCATCGCGCGCAGCACGCTGGAAATCGCCCGCCTGCGCCTGCTGCACGGCCCGGAGCCAGGCGTCGCCGCCTGTGGCCCGGCCGAATGCCTATCGGCCCAACTGCGGCAACTGCCCGCCGATGCCGATCAGGCCTTGGCCCGGCAAATCGTCGAACAGCATATCGATCTCTTGGCCTGCCACGACCGCAGCGGCCTTGCCGCCGCCCTGAAGGTGGATGAGGCCGCGATCAGCCGCGCCTTCGGCCTGATCGCGATACTGCAAGCGCACCCGTTTGCCGCCCCCAGCATGACCACCGACATCATCATCCCCGATGTGGTCGCTTGGCAGGCCGATGGCGGCTGGCGGGTGGCGCTCAACGACCGCAGCCTGCCGCGCCTGCGCGTCTCGCTGCATTGCGAGCACGCCCTGAGCGGGCAAGGCGGCGTCGGCCACGGTGAAATGCGCGGCCTGCTGGATGAAGCCCGTTGGCTGCTGCGTGGCATCGCGATGCGCAATGACACCCTGCTGCGCACCGCGCGAGTACTGGTTGAGCATCAGGCCGCCTATCTCAGCGAAGGCGAGGAAGCCCTAGCGCCCTTGACCCTGCGCGAAGTGGCCGAACAAATCGAGATGCACGAATCCACCGTATCGCGCATCACCACCGGCAAATACATCCAGACCCCACGCGGCACGCTGGAGCTGAAGAAGTTTTTTGCCGTGCAACTGGACGGTGCCGAGGTATCGGGTGCGGCGGTGCGGGCGATGGTCAAGCGCATCATCGAAGCCGAACCTGCCGCCGCCCCACTCTCCGATGACCATGTAGCCGCGATGCTGGCGCGCGACGGGGTGAATATCGCCCGCCGCACCGTAGCCAAATACCGCGACCAACTCCATATCCTGCCTGTGCGCGCCCGCGCACGTGCGTACCGTACGCAAGACAGGCAACCCCTCTCCGCGCTAAGGTAACGCCATGATTGAAGTCCTGCTGGTAGACGACAACGAAAACTTCGTCAACTCGGCGATGCGCCATCTGCGCAAGCTGGAATGGCTTCGCGTGGTCGGCACCGCCAGCACCGGGATCGAAGCGATCTCGCGCTGCGAGGCCTTGCGCCCGCAGGTGGTGTTGATGGATCTGGCGATGCCGGAAATGGGCGGCCTGCAAGCCACCCGGTTGATCAAGGCGCAGGACGACCCGCCCTATGTCGCCATCGCCAGCCACTTTGATGACACCGAGCACCGCGAGCACGCACTGCGCGCCGGTGCCGATGCGTTCATCAGCAAATTAAGCTATCTGCAAGATGTCAAGGATCTGCTGACCCGCCTGCAGGATGAAGGCGTGCTGACGGCGAGGCCGATCAATGAGTGAATCGCGCATCCTGCTGATCGATGACGACAGCGAGCGTGCGATGCGCGTGGCGACGCTGTTGGAGTTCATGGATTTCAACCCGCGCACGGTGTCATCCCCGGCCGATATCGATACCAAGCTCACCCGGCAAAGCGATTGGGTGGCGATAGTGGTGGGCGAAACCGACAACCCGACCGCGCTTGATGAGTTCATGCATTGGCTGGGTGAGAAACCGCTGCATCCGCCGGTGCTGACCTTGCCGGCCAATGGCGCCGATGGCGCGTGGCAAAAGCCGCTGCACCCCGATTCGGTATGGCCGCTGCACTACCCGATCCGCCGCCCTGAACTGCAAGACGTGCTGCGCCGTGCCAGCCTGAAGCGCATCGTCGAAGAAGAACAGCAAGAAGCCCAACCGCAACGCGGGCTATCCGGCCGCAGCGAGGCGGTGGGCCGGCTCAATCGGATGATCGACCAAGTCGCACCCTTCGATACCACGGTGCTGATCTTGGGCGAATCCGGCACCGGCAAGGAGGTCACCGCGCGCAGCGTGCACGAGCGTTCCAAGCGGGCCAAGAAGCCGTTTGTGGCGATCAACTGTGGCGCAATCCCGCCGGATTTGTTGGAAAGTGAACTCTTCGGCCACGAGAAAGGCGCCTTCACCGGCGCGCTGACCCAGCGCAAGGGCCGCTTCGAGATGGCCGAGGGCGGCACTCTGTTGCTGGATGAAATCGGCGATATGAGCCTGCCGATGCAGGTCAAGCTGCTGCGCGTATTGCAAGAGCGCGTGTTTGACCGCGTCGGCGGCAGCCAGAGCATCCCCTGCAATGTGCGGGTGATCGCGGCGACCCATCGCAATCTTGAGCAATCAATCAGCGATGGCAAATTCCGCGAGGATTTGTTCTATCGCCTCAATGTGTTCCCGATTGAGATGCCGACGCTGCGCGAGCGCAGCGAGGATCTGCCCGATTTGATCTTCAGCATTTCCCGCCAACTGGCCGATAGTGGCCGTGGCAAAGTGGCGTTTTCAGCGGCCGCGATCACCGCCCTGCAGCATTACCGTTGGCCGGGCAATGTGCGCGAGCTGGGCAATTTGATCGAGCGCATGGCGGTCTTGCATCCGGGCGGTACAGTGCAGCTGGATGATCTGCCGGCCCGTTATTGCGCCGATGCGCCGGATGATCTGCACGAAGAACCCGCCGCCGTGATCGAAAACGATGAGCCGGTGCGGCCGATGCGCGACGCGCTGGCCCCTGCCCCGTTGGGTGAAAAGCCGGTGCTGCCCGAAGCCGGCATCGACCTGCGCGAGCATATGGCGGATATCGAGCTGGAGCTGATCCGCGCCGCTTTGCAGCAGACCGATGGTGTGGTGACCCGCGCCGCGCCGTTACTCGGCCTGCGCCGCACCACACTGGTGGAAAAGCTGCGCAAATACGGCATCGACCGTGATGGCGAAAGCGTGAATTAAGCGGGGATGGGGTGCTCTCGCATCTAGCGTTTCACCGTGTCCACCCGAAGCAAGAACCTGTCCGAATTGAGCGCGTGAGGACCGGGGATGCACATCTACCGGCGAGCGTGCCATGAATGGCGCGCGGCCGCGAATCGAAGCTGGAGCGCAGCCCTGAGCGGCGACGGTAGA
>JAUNTK010000141.1 GCA_030538735.1 Pseudomonadota bacterium | reverse complement strand
TCACGTCCAGCAGGGGTTTGAGCAGCTTGTCCAGCCGCGGCTGATACGCCGCCGCAATGCCGATGGGCACGCCCACCAGCACCGTGAGCGTGGTGGCGACCACCACCAACGCCAAGGTTTGCATCAGCGCCTGCCACAGCCCGAACGCGCCAATCAGGTAAAACCCTGCGGCGCACAATAACGCGGCGGGCCAGCGCCGGGTGGCGTGCCAAGCCAGCAATGCGGTCAGCGCGATCAGCAGCCACGGCGGCAGGCCGAGCAGCAGCGATTCGATCGGCTGCAGGAACACCCGCAGGGTGAAACGGCTGATGGCATGAAACACACCCCCATACTCGGCCACGACCGTGGCCAAGCTGCGGTTCAACGGTTGCGCAATGGATAGCGGAAGAAAAAAGCCAGCGGCCGTCGCCGGTGCAGAATCAAGCTGGTTGGCGATGCGATCGGCGGCAGCGGCATCCATCCAGCCGCGCCATGACTCTGGATACTCGCGCAAGAATGCATGCACCGCCGCGTCATCGCTGATGGCATTGCCGGCCATTGCCAGCAGCTGTGCATCCAGTTGTTGCGGGGTGAGTTGGATGCGTGCCAGCGCAGCCGCTTCGGCCGGGTAATGGGCTTGAAACGCGGCCGACAACGCCATCCCCAAGCGTGATACCGCAAACCCGGTCGCGCATTGCGGCTGTCCATCGGGCTCCAGTAATTGCTGCCAGCAGGTCGCGTCAAACGGTGGAAACTGCAGCCGAACCCATTTGTATTGCGCCATCAACGCCGTCGGCTGCCAGTAATAGAACACGATCGGCTCACCGCGCTGCCAAGCCGCGCTGATGGCGGCATCCAGTGCCGCGCCAGTACCGGGATGAAAATTGCTGAAGTGGTCTTCAAGCCCCTGCATGGCAAGCAGGTGGGTGTTGAAGGTTTCGCAGGTCCAGCCACTGGGGCAATTGTGGAAACGCCCCTTGCCCGGTGTCTCGGGGTCGGCAAACAAATGGGCGTGGTGTTTGAGGTCTTGCGGCGTCTTCAAACCCGGCGCCAACGGTGGGATGCCGCGCGCGGCATCGCCATGCACTAGATAATCCGGCACATACCAGCCTTGCTGGGCACCGCCATGCAACAAGTCACCCTTCACGACCACATGGCCCGCCGCCACGGCCTTGTCCATGATCGGCGAACGCCCGACCCATTGCTCGGCAATCACGTGGATATCACCGGCGGCCAGTGCCGTTTCCAATGCAGCCGCCGCGCCGGGCATCTCAACCGTTGTGCAGCCATAACCTTTTTCAAGGATGACCCGCGCCAATGCGGTATAGAAGCGCCCGCTCTCCCATGTCAGCTGCGCCAAGCGGATGGGCTGCGGTTGGCTGCAGCGTGCTGGATCGGCGTTGGCCGGTGCTGGCACTAGCAATAACAACAAGGCCAACACCACACCGCCCACACCATGGCCGATGGCCGATATCCGGTAACGCGACATGCATGATTTCCCGGCGCGTGGCGGGCACGCCTCTGGTCATCATACGGGCTGGTGTCCATGCAAGGCGCTGATTGCCGAAGTGCTGACGGCGCTGGGCGATTCTCGGCGGCAACAATTTTCTGGCTGCGTCGATGATTGCGATGTGCTGATCCAGTGCCAATCGGGCCTGCCTGTTCGATGCCGGCGACATGCGCAAACTCGCCCTTGGCCGATGGCTGGCCCAGCATTTCAAGACCCTCGATGCACAGACCTGTGCAATGCTTGCAAACCGCTTCGATCCATTTCTTTCTGCGCCATGCATCCTGATTATTGGAAAACCCGTTGGCAACACGGTGAAACCGGCTGGCACCGGCAAGAGGTCATGCCGCTATTGCAAAAGCACTGGCCGGCGCTGGCCGCCCGCGCAGGCGAACAGGTTTTGGTGCCTTTATGCGGCAAAACACTGGATATGCCGTGGCTGGCCGCGCAAGGGCACCCGGTGCTGGGCATCGAAATCAGCGCCCACGGCATCGCCGCGTTTTTCGATGAGCAGGGTTGGCAGGCCGAGGTCAGCGCAACCGCGCATGGCGCACTGCACCGCGCCGGCCAGATCGCGATCCTCGAAGCCGATGCCTTCGCATTGGATGCCGAAACATTGGCCGATTACCCGCTGGTCTACGATCGCGCCGCACTGATCGCACTGCCTGCCGAGTTGCGTCGGCGCTACGTCGATACGCTGTACGCCCGCCTGCCACTGGGCACACGCGCCCTGCTGATCACGCTGGAATACCCGCAAGCCGAAAAGGCCGGCCCGCCATTCGCCGTCAGCGAGGACGAAGTGGTTGCACTGTTTTCGCCACAGTGGCAGATCCAGCGGCTGGAGCGCCGCGATATCCTGGCCCAGCAACCCGCCTTCATCGCCGAGGGCGTCAGCGCACTGCATACCGCGGTCTATCGGCTACGGAAGACGGCCGCACCCTGAAAGCCTGTTCAAGGTCTGGGCCGGATCGATCCTCAATCGGCAAAACAGCATACGCCCGGCGGCCGTACTTGCGCGATCCGGCAAAACGCGCACACTGACCGAGACCAACATGGATGGGGCCGGATGAATCGATTGCTCAAAATCAGCGTGCGCACCCTGCTGTGGCTGCTCGGGCTGGTGATGCTGGCCTTGCTGATTGGCTGGCTGGCACTGCGCGGGAGCCTGGCCAAGCTTGATGGGGAAACGGCATTGCCCGGGCTTGAGCAACCGGTGAGGGTTTCCCGCGATGCCTTGGGCATGGTTGATATCGAGGCCAGCAACCGCCATGACGCGATGCGTGCGCTGGGCTTTGTGCATGCGCAGGAGCGTTACTTCGAGATGGATTTGATGCGCCGCGCGGCGGCTGGTGAGCTGTCGGCCTTGTTTGGCCCCAAGGCGGTGGAGACCGACAAGGCGCGCCGTGTGCATCGGCTGCGCGCCCGCATCGAGGCCGATTTTGATCAGGTCACACAAGGCCAAAACGAGCTGATCCGCGCCTATACCGAAGGCGTCAATGCCGGTTTGGCCGCACTGCGGGTGCGCCCGTGGCCGTATCTGCTGCTGCGCCAACAGCCCCAGCCGTGGCGCGACAGCGATACCGCTTTGGTCGGCTACGCGATGTATTTCGATTTGCAAGACAGCGCCAACCGCCGCGAGTTGGCCATGTTGCAGCTATCGAAAATACTGCCCGCCAGTGCCTACGCCCTGCTTGCCCATCCGGGCAGCGAATGGGATGCACCGATCAGCGGCGAGGCCACCGGCAACGCCGCCCTGCCCTCGGCCGATCAGCTCGATCTGCGCCGCCAGCGCGCACCGGGCTACCCAATCATCCCGCTCAAACCCAATCTGGTGCCGGGCAGCAACAATTTTGCCGTCGCCGCCAGCGCCAGCCGCGATGGCCGTGCCATCCTCGCCAATGACATGCATCTGGGCCTGCGCGCACCGGCGCTGTGGTTTCGCGCCCGCCTGCGTTATGCCGACGCGACAGCCCCCGGCGGCAAGGTGGATGTCGCCGGCGTCACCCTGCCCGGTTTGCCGGCAGTCGTGGTCGGCAGCAATGGTCATGTCGCCTGGGGCTTCACCAACAGCTATGGCGATTGGCTGGATTGGGCGCGTGTGCCAGCCTGCAACCGCGCCAGCTGCCGCCACGAGGAAACCATCGAGGTTGCCAACGGCAGCCCGGTCACATTGGTGGTTGAAGAAAGCGATTGGGGGCCGATCCTCGACAAGGACAGCGATAACCAGCCGTTGGCCCTGCGCTGGGTGGCGCATCTGCCGGGAAGTTTGAACATCGTGCTTGGCGATTTTGCCGGCGCAGGCTCGATCGAGGAAGCCCTCGCAATCGCCGACAACGCCGCCCTGCCCGCGCAAAACCTGCTGCTGGCCGACCGCACGGGCCGGATCGGCTGGCGCCTGCTTGGGCCGATTCCGCAACGCGGCAACGCCTGCCAGCCGCAGGCGATCAGCGCCATCACCGATTGCCCGCCGTGGCCCACCAGTACCGCCGGCAACCCGCGCGTGCTTGACCCCGCCGATGGCCGGCTGTGGACGGCAAACACCCGCGTGGTCGATGGCGAAGACCTGGCCCGCATCGGCGATGGCGGTTATGACCTTGGTGCGCGTGGCAAACAGATCCGCGATGGCCTGCGCGCCAAACCCGTGCTGGACGAACGCGATCTTCTCGCCATCCAGCTTGATGATCGCGCGCTGTTTCTCGAACGCTGGTGGGCGCTGCTGCAGCGCGAGGCAAAACACGGCGGGCCGGCAATCAAACAGCTGGCCGAGGCCGCTGCCACGTGGGAAGGCCATGCCGCACCGGATACGGTCAGCTATCGATTGGTGCGCAGTTGGCGGCTGGCAGTGCATTCGCGTCTCGCCGATGGCCTGTTGGCGGCGGCTGAGCAGATACCCGGCGATTATCAATTGCCCAAATTGCCGCAGTTCGAAGGCAGCGCCTGGCCGATGGTCAGCGCACAGCCCATACATCTATTGTCGCCACGCTACCCGGACTGGCCCACCTTGTTCGATGACGCCGCACAGCACGTGATCGATGAAGGCATGCAGCACCATCCGCATCGTGCACCCGAACTTGCACAGCGCCGCTGGGGCGGACGCAATATCGCCCACATCTGCCACCCTTTGGTTGCGGCATCAGAGTTGCTGCAACGATGGCTGTGCATGGCCAGCGATGAACTGCCCGGCGACATCGACATGCCGCGCGTGCAATCGCCGGCATTCGGTGCCTCGCAGCGTATCGTTGTTGCGCCGGGCCACGAGGCCGACGGCATCCTGCAACTGCCGGGCGGGCAAAGCGGCCACCCGCTTTCACCGTTCTGGGGGGCTGGCCATGCCGATTGGGTCAGCGGCCGGCCAACGCCGTTGTTGCCGGGGAACACGGTCAATCAGCTGGTGTTGAAGTGTGGTGGTCTAATCAACGTGGACACTCGACAGGATCAATTTTTGACATCGAGGTAACCCATGGCAACGCAGATTACGCAGGGCATGAGAGACGAGGCGGTTCGCCTGGTCGTTGTGGAGGGGCAGACGGTCAGGGACGTCTGCCAGTTGATGGAGGTTGGGCCAACGGCATTGCGGCGCTGGATTGAGCAATGGCGTCGGAAACATGGGCCGCAGGCACACGCACCGGTGGTCGATCCCCATATCCGGATTGCCGAGCTGGAAGCTCAGAACCGCAGGCTCAAGGAGGAGCGCGATCTCCTAAAAAAATCCATCGCCTTCTTCATTCGGGACAGCGATCACCGGAACAGGTGATCCAAGAATTGGGGAAGGCGGCGCCAATCCGGCAGGTGTGCGCGTTGATGGACTATCCCCGCAGCAGCTATTACGCGTGGCGGCGCCGAGCGCCTCAAATCGATCAAGCGCTTCTGGATCAGGTTGACCTCGTACGCCGTATCCATGATTTTCATCGCGGCGCGTATGGCTCGCGCAGGATGGCCAAGGAACTGGCCAACCGAGGTCTGCAGGTCGGGCGCTACCGTGCCCGGACATTGATGCGCCGGGCGGGCGTGCGGGCTCGACAGCATCGGCGGCACAAGTACCACAGCCTTGGCCCGCAGGCGCTGACGGTGCCCAACCTCTTGGATCGGCAGTTCAATCCAGACGCCCCCAATAGAC
>JAUNTK010000004.1 GCA_030538735.1 Pseudomonadota bacterium | reverse complement strand
AACGTGCTCGGCGCGCAGGCGCTGGGCGAAGTCTTCGACGCTCATGCTGCCCAGATCTTCGCCTCCCCGTGTACGCACCGCTACATGGCCGTTTTCCTTCTCGCGGTCGCCAACCACCAGCAAGTACGGCACGCGCTGCAGCGTGTGCTCGCGAATCTTATAGCCGATCTTTTCGTTGCGCAAATCATCAGCGACGCGGAAGCCTTGATCCGCAAGGGTTTGGCGCACCTGGGCGACGTATTCGCCTTGCGCATCCGTGATGTTCATCACCACCGCCTGCACCGGCGCCAACCAAGCCGGGAACTGGCCGGCGTGATGCTCGATCAGGATGCCAATGAAGCGCTCCATCGAGCCGACAATCGCCCGATGCAGCATCACCGGATGCTGGCGCTGGCTATGCTCATCGACATATTCGGCACCAAGACGCTCGGGCATCATGAAATCCACCTGCATCGTGCCCAACTGCCAGGTGCGGCCGATGGCGTCCTTCAAGTGGTATTCGATCTTCGGGCCATAGAAGGCACCCTCGCCCGGCAATTCTTCCCACTCCACGCCGGCCCCGCGCAGCGCACTGCGCAGCGCGTCCTCGGCCTTGTCCCAAGTGGCGTCATCACCCAGGCGCGATTCCGGGCGCAGCGCGATCTTGATCTGGATATCGGTGAAGCCGAAATCGGCATACACCTTCAGCGCCTGCTGATGGAAGGCGGCGACTTCCGCCTCGACCTGCGACTCGGTGCAGAAGATATGGCCATCGTCTTGGGTAAAGCCGCGCACGCGCAGGATGCCGTGCAGCGCGCCCGATGGCTCATTGCGATGGCAGGCGCCGAATTCGCCATAGCGGATCGGCAGATCGCGGTAGCTGTGCAGGCCTTGGTTGAACACCTGCACATGGCCGGGGCAGTTCATCGGTTTGAGCGCGTAGGTGCGCTTCTCCGATTCGGTGAAGAACATATTGTCTTGGTAGTTGTCCCAGTGGCCGGATTTCTGCCACAGCGAGACATCCAGAATCTGCGGGCAGCGCACCTCGCCGTAGCCGGTGGCGCGATACACGCCGCGCATGTATTGCTCAACCACCTGCCAGATGCTCCAACCCTTCGGGTGCCAAAACACCAGCCCCGGCCCTTCCTCTTGCAGATGGAACAAACCTTGCGCCTTGGCGATCTTGCGATGGTCGCGCTTCTCGGCTTCCTCGATCTGGTGCAGATGCGCCTTCAGGTCTTTATCGTTGAGCCACGCGGTGCCGTAGATGCGCGAGAGCATCTCGTTGTTGTGATCGCCGCGCCAGTAGGCACCGGCCACCTTCATCAGTTTGAAGCTGCGCAGCTTGTCGGTGGAAGGCACATGCGGGCCGCGGCAAAGATCGGTGAAGCCGCCTTGCTGGTACAGCGAAAGTTCCTCGTTGGCCGGGATCGATTCGATGATCTCGGCCTTGTATTTCTCACCGATGCCACGGAAATACTTGATCGCATCATCGCGCTTCAAGATGCTGCGCTCGACCGGCAACGCCTCCTTGACGATCTTCTGCATCTCGGCCTCGATTGCCGGCAGGTCTTCGGGCGTAAACGGGCGCTCGTAGGCGAAATCGTAATAGAAGCCGTTATCGATCACCGGGCCGATGGTCACCTGCGCGCCGGGGTACAAGCGCTGCACCGCCTGCGCCAACAAGTGGGCGCTGGAGTGGCGCAACACATCAAGCGCATCGGGGTGTTTATCGGTGACGATCTCCAGCGCGGCATCGCGAGTCATGCGGTAGCTGGTATCGACCAACTGGCCGTCCACTTTGCCGGCCAAGGCGGCCTTGGCCAAGCCGGCACCAATCGATGCGGCGACTTCAGCCACAGAAACGGGGTTGTCAAACTCACGGCGCGAGCCGTCGGGAAGGGTAATGGCGATCATGAAAATACCGGAATCTGGAAATGAAAAAAGCGCCGAAGCGCCTTTCATCGGGATGAAGTGCGTCGGCGGGTCAGTGTTGGAAGTTGCTAGTGCTCATGTCGCACACTCGGCCGACATTGCTGCGGGCCACCCTGTTGATGACGGATATCCGGCCGATGCCGGGCATTGACGCGATTTTAGGCCGCAGCGGCGGTGGAAACAAGCGCGCAGCATGGCGGCGCTCGCCGGACTGGCTGTTGGGCGCCGGTCGGCCTGTCACTTGGTTTGATGTCCGGCCCCGACAAAATCAATCGGGCAGCTTGCGCTGCCCGATTGGCCACACTCGTTGTTGTTCTTTTCCCGGCCGGATCAACCGCCTTCGTTGGTCGGCTTTGGTTGCGACGAGCCATTGGCCGCCAGATAAGCCTTGTATTCATTGGCGGTCAATTCGCCATCCTTGTTGACATCCGCCTCATCGAAAATTTCGGCCAGACGCGGCGCGACAGCGGCTTCTTGCTTGCTGATCGTGCCGTTGCCATCGGTGTCGATATCGTCCCAGGTTGCTGCCTTGGCTTGCCCGGCTTCTGCCTGCGCTGTCGGCTGACTGGCCGCGGTATCGTGCTGGGCTGCCTCGGTCTGGGTTTGCGGTGGCGATTGGGCATCCTGCGCGAATGCCAGCGGGGCAGCCAAGGCCAGCACCGTGGCGGTCAGGATCGGGGCAAACATCTTGGAATCATTCATTGCGTTGTTACCTCTCGTTCGTGGGGGATTCGAAACGAACCTCGGAATGCGCCGAGGCACGATGTGCGATGTCGTTGTCATCGAACACGGCCCCACCTTGAACGACCCTGTCTGAACCTGCACACCCTTGCGAATGTTAAGAAAACGAAGGGTTAACCCACCGGCAGACCGGCTGCGCTATGCGCGTGTGTGTACGCGCGGTGGCCGCGCCGAAAGCAGGTGCCTGATGACTGGCCCTATCCTGGATCTGGCAGCAAGCCAATCACCCTCTGCAGCCACCCGCCACAATCGGCCTGTAAATGGAAACCTGCAGATCACCCGGGACTGGCTCGGGCGATCTGCATCTGGTTGCCACTCAGCGGTTGATCGCCGCTTGACGGCTGGAAACCACGGGCTTGCTGTAGCCGCGCTCGGCATCGGCGGTCTTGCTCGGTGGCGCTTTGCCATCCACGCTCAGGCGCTCGATGTTTTTCTCGACCGTCTTCAGGCCAATGCCGCGTACCATCGCCAATTGCTCGACACTCTTGAACGGGCCGTTGTTCTCGCGGTACTCGATGATGGCCAGTGCCTTGGCCGGGCCAACGCCATGTAGGCCTCGGCTCAAGGTGGCGGCATCGGCGGTATTGATATTGACAACCTCGTTGGCAAACGCGGTGCCGGCGAACAAGAACACCGACAGCAGCAGGGCTTTCAGGCTAATGGCAAAGGCTTTCATGGCTGGACTCCCGAATGACTGGATGGATGACCGGCGGGGGTGCCGGACAGGTTCAGTCTGCCAAGCGCGGAAGTTCGCGCCGATCGGCCAACCGCCAACGAAAAGGCCGGGACATGGCCCGGCCTTGCATCGGAGTAATCCGAATCCGTTCGTGGTGGTCGCTCAGACGTTGAAGCGGAAGTGCAGCACATCGCCCTCGGCGACGCGGTATTCCTTGCCTTCCAAACGCAGGCGGCCGGCCTCTTTGGCACCGGCTTCGCCCTTGTATTTGATGAAGTCGTCGTAGCCAATCGTTTCGGCGCGGATAAAGCCCTTCTCGAAATCGGTATGGATAACGGCGGCGGCCTGCGGCGCGGTGGCGCCTTTTTTGACCGTCCACGCGCGCACTTCCTTCACGCCGGCGGTGAAATAGGTTTGCAGGCCCAGCAAGGTGTAGGCGGCGCGGATGACGCGATTCAAGCCCGGCTCGTCCAGCCCAAGGTCGGCAAGAAAGGTATCGCGGTCTTCGTCGTCGAGCTGCGAGAGTTCTTCTTCGATGGCGGCAGAAACCGGCACCACTTGCGAGCCTTCGCTTTCCGCACGCTGGCGCACGGCATCGAGATGCGGGTTGTTGTCGAAGCCGTCTTCCAGCACGTTGGCGACGTACATCACCGGCTTGATGGTGAGCAGGAACAAATCGCGGATCACTTCGCGATCATCATCATCCAAACCCAGCGCACGCACCGGCTTGCCTTCATCCAGCCCGGCACGCAGGCGGCCGAGCACTTCGGCGCGCTTCTTGGCATCCTTGTCGCCGGATTTGGCACTGCGCTCGGCACGTTGCAGCGCCTTTTCCACCGATTCCAAATCGGCCAGTGCAAGTTCGGTATCGATGGTGTCGATATCGGCGAGCGGGTCAACCTTGTTGTTGACGTGAATGATGTCGGCGTGCTCGAAGCAACGCACCACATGGGCGATGGCATCGACCTCGCGGATATGGGCGAGAAACTTGTTGCCAAGGCCTTCGCCCTTGGCCGCGCCCGCCACCAAGCCGGCGATATCGACAAACTCCACCGCAGTCGGGATGACGCGCTCGGGCTTGACGATTTCAGACAGCGCGCCCAAGCGCGGGTCCGGCACCGGCACCACGCCGACATTCGGCTCGATGGTGCAGAACGGGAAGTTGGCGGCGGCGATGCCGGCCTTGGTCAGGGCGTTGAAAAGGGTGGATTTGCCGACGTTGGGCAGGCCCACGATGCCGCATTGGATGGCCATGGTTCAGGGTCCAGAGGTCAGGGGCCAAGGGTCAGAAGAACCCGGCCAGATGAGAGAAAATCGAGAAAATGCAGCTGACGACGCGCATGGCTGTTCACTGGCCCCCGGCCTCTGGCCCCTGGCCCCGGCTATGCAACTTCGTCATCGCATCGCTGAATTTGCCGTTGGCCGCCAGCGGCAATGCATCGATGGCTTCATCGATGGCGCGGCCGGTGAGGATATCGTCATCGATATTTGCGCGGCCCAGCACCCAGCCGGTCACGCGATCCTTGTGGCCGGGGTGGCCGATGCCGACCCTAAGCCGATGAAATTTGCCGTGACCAAGCAGGCGCATGATGTCGCGCAGGCCGTTTTGGCCGCCATGGCCGCCATCAAACTTGAACCGCGCCACGCCAGGCGGCAGGTCAAGTTCATCGTGGGCGACGAGCATTTGCTCTGGGGCGATCTTCCAGAAATTGAGCGCGGCGGTGACCGATTTGCCACTGAGATTCATGAACGTGGCGGGTTTCAGCACCCAGATATCGCGCCCGGCAACCGATAGCTTGGCGGTTTCGCCAAACAGCTTGCCATCGATCTTCCAGCGTTCGCCGGCGTTTTCCAGCAGCGCGTCCACAAAACGAAAACCCGCGTTGTGGCGGGTTCTCGCATGTTCGGTGCCGGGGTTGCCCAGACCGACGATAAGACGCAATCCGTCCATCGCAACAACAGGCGGCGGGGCAAACCGGCCCGCACCGCCCGTGGCCGATTACTCGGCGTCTTCTTGCTTGGCGGCCGGCACGTCGCCAGCATCGGCAGCGGCGTCGTCATCCGACTGCACGCGGGCGAAGCGGGCCACGGCCAGCGCCGGGTCATTGCCTTCGCTGGGCGCGTGGGCCAGCTCGACACCTTCCGGCAGCGCCAGCTGCGACAGATAGAAGGTATCGCCGACGGCCATCTTGCCCAGATCGACTTCGATGAATTCCGGCAGGTGACGCGGCAAGCAAACGATGGCGACATCGTTCAATTCGCTGGTCACGGTGGCATCGGCCGACTTGCCGGCCGGCGAGCTATCGATGTTGATGAAGTGCAGCGGGACGTTGGCGTGCAGCTTCTGGCCCTTGACCACGCGCTGGAAATCCAAGTGCATGATGATCTGCTTGTACGGGTGGCGCTGCATATCACGCAGCAGCACGCGCTCTTCCTTGCCATCAACCGAGATATCGATGATGGAGGAATAGAACCAATCGTTCTGCTGGGCCAACCAGGTCGGCTCTTGTTCCAGTTCGATGCTTTGCGGGGCGGATTCGCCACCGTAGATCACGGCCGGGATACGGCCCGCATGACGCAGGCGGCGGCTCGCACCTTTCCCCTCGTCGTTGCGGCTGTATGCCGTCAATTTATGTTCTTTCGACATTGCTGGTACTCACTTTCAGTTGAAAACCGCATCGCTGCGGTTGGGCAACTCCCCCGCGACCAGAGGAGCCGATTGCGCGGCAGATGCCACGCGAATTTTTGCCGATCAATCGACGTACAACGAGCTGACCGATTCACCAAACGCGATGCGGCGGATGGTCTCGGCCAGCAACTCGGCCACCGAAAGCTGGCGGATCTTCTCGCAGGTGCGGGCGTGATCGGTAAGCGGGATGGTATCGGTCACCACCAGCTCATCGAGCGCCGAGCGGGTGATGTTCTCAATCGCCGGGCCGGACAACACCGGGTGGGTGATGTAGGCCGCCACCTTGGCTGCGCCATGCTCTTTCAACGCGGCGGCGGCGGCGCACAGGGTACCCGCGGTATCGACGATGTCATCCACCAGCACGCAGTTCTTGCCTTCGACATCGCCGATGATGTTCATCACGGTGGCGACATTGGCCTTTGGCCGGCGCTTGTCAATGATGGCGAGATCGGCATCGTCGAGGCGCTTGGCGATTGCGCGGGCGCGCACCACACCGCCCACATCGGGCGAGACCACCACCATGTTTTCGGTGCCGTAGGCGCGCCAGATATCGGCCAGCAACAGCGGCGAGGCATACACGTTATCCACCGGGACATCGAAGAAGCCCTGAATCTGATCGGCATGCAGGTCGAGCGTCAACATGCGGTCGGTCTTGACCGCGGTAAACATGCTGGCGGCCACTTTCGCGGTGATCGGCACGCGCGCCGAACGCGGGCGGCGATCCTGCCGGGCGTAGCCGAAATACGGCACCACGGCGGTGATGCGGGCGGCCGAGGCGCGACGCAGCGCATCGATCAGCACCAAGAGCTCCATCAGGTTCTCGGCGCTCGGCGCATTGGTCGGCTGGATGACATACACATCCTTGCCGCGCACGTTTTCCTCGATCTCCACTTGCACTTCGCCATCGGAGAAGCGCCCGACCAGCGCCTTGCCCATGCGGATGCCGAGCTCATCGCACACGGCCTTGGCCAGCGGGCGATTGGCGTTACCGGAGAAAACCAGCAGATTGCGATCGTCCATTGTCAGCGCCGAAACAAATGGGAAAACGATGGAAAGAAAACGCGAAGCGAGCGCGGGAACGTATCTGTTCTCCCGCTCGCTTCAAGCGAGATGGCAGGGGCGGAAGGATTCGAACCTACGCATGCCAGGATCAAAACCTGGTGCCTTAACCACTTGGCGACGCCCCTAAATTTATTGAGGCCTGAACAAGTCCATCCCGGACTTGCCAGCCCACGCCCAGTCCGGCACATGTCCGTACTGGGCTCACATGAATCAATCACTCCGTGCTTGATTCATGCTCGGCCATCCGTGGCCTCGGGGAATCACCGAGCTTCAGTGATTCCCGACTCCCTTTCCAGTGCATCAAGCAGCGGTGAGCGCACCGCGCCTTCAGCGACCCGCGCGTCCAGTTGCGCAGGCAATCGGGCCAAGGCCGCTTCGGCTTCATCGCGCGTGGCGAATTCAACGAAACAGCCGCTGCCGCTGCCGGTCAGTCGCGGCGTACCGATTTGCGCGAGCGCGTTGAGGGTGGAATCCACCGCCTTTTCGCGCTTGCGCAGCACCGGCTCGAACGCGTTGCCGACCCGTTTCCCGGAAAGGAAGTCGGCTATTGTCGCGGTTGTTGAATCGCGCGTCAAATCCCCGGATTGAAACAGGGCGGCGGTCGGCACATGAACGCCCGGAAACGCCAGCACATAGGCGGCTGCCGGCAAGTTTATCGGGCGGATGATTTCGCCGATACCTTCGGCCCAAGCGTTCTCGCCACGCACAAATACCGGCACATCCGCACCCAATTGCAGGCCCAGCCGGGCCAGCGCATCCACCGGCCAATCCAGCCGCCATAGCCGGTTCAACACCCGCAGCACGGTGGCGGCATCGGATGAGCCACCACCAAAACCGCCGCCGGCAGGCACCTGTTTTTCGATGCCGATATCCGCGCCTTGTGTGCAGCCCGATGCATGTTGCAATAGTTTGGCGGCGCGAATCGCCAAGTCATCGGCCTCGGCCACGCCGGCCACCGATGCGCCCACGCGGCGGATTTCGCTATCGGCGCGGGTACGCAAATGAATGACATCGCCCCAATCGAGCAGACGAAACACGGTTTGCAGCAGATGGTAGCCATCGGCGCGGCGGCCGGTGATTTCCAGCATCAAATTGAGCTTGGCCGGGGCCGGCCAATGCGACCAGCCCGCCTCGGCGGCGAAGGCGGCCTCATTCATTGGCAGCGGCACTCCATTGGTCGATCACCAGCCGTACCCGATGACCGGCACTGGCCGCCTCGGCATTGAGCCGGGTCGGCCGCCCTTCGCTATCGCGGGCAAGGATATCGATGCGCCAACCGGCTTGATCGAAACCGGCCAAACCGGCGATCGGCGCGGCGCTGGCCTCGTTGAAACGCCACGCACTGACGCGGGCGACATCAGGCGGTGCCGGGCGGCCATGCACCCAATCGCGCATCAGCTCGACCGGGATTTCCCAGCCACTCGCCGCACGCAACAGGCTGGCGGCATCGCCGCCCTGACGCGGGCCATTGGCCATGCCATGCAGCACGGCCCCGCCCTGCCCGGCCTCCAGGCGCCAGCTTTGCCGGGTGACCGGCGCGCTCAATACCACCACATCGCGGGCCAGGTCGTGCTGCCATTCCACCCGCGCATTGCCGCTTTGTTTGCCGCTGGTTAGTGCCACACGCCCCTGAAAACGCCAGCTTGCCTCGAATGCGGCCTCGGCCGCCGCCTGGGTCTCGACGGCGGCGATGCGTGCGGCGCATTGCGCGCTGGTGGCATCTGCGCCGCTGCAAACCAACACCGGCGCGGTGGGGCGCGTACCGTGCGTGACGCAGCCCGCCACGGCGGCGAGTGATAACAACAGCACGCCGTAACGGGCCTGCCCGATGCCGCGCCTGCGCTCACGACGGCCGCCGCGCAATTCCGGGGCGATAGCGGCGTGATTTTGATGCGGCTTCGGCAAGTCACGCGGCGCAGAGAACCATCGCTTCATATCTCGGCCCCGGTCTTTTCCAATGCGCGTTTCAGGGCGCGATGTTCAGGGTCGATCCGACGCGCCTCATCAAAATACTGCCGCGCTTCATCCTTCCGCCCCATCACCCACAGCACTTCGGCGATATGCGCGGCGACCTCGGCATCCTTGAACAGGGCGAATGCGCGTTTGAGCTGCACCAAGGCTTCTTTGTGCCGACCCAGCCGATACAGCACCCAGCCGTGGCTATCGATGATCGCGGCATTGCCCGGGTCGGCGACACGGGCGCGGTCGATCAGCTCCAAGGCTTCGCGGTAGCGGGTGGTGCGGTCGGCCAAGGTGTAGCCAAGTGCGTTCAAGGCGGCGACGTTATCCGGCTCGATCAGCAAAATCTTGCGCAAATCGGCTTCGGCCAGATCGATCTTGTCGATTCGCTCCCACGCCAGGGCGCGTGCGTAGAGGATCGCCAGGTTGTCCGGCATCTGCGCCAAGCCGCGTGCGTAGGCATCGAATTCGCCATCGGCATCTTTATCCTTGCCGCGCAATTCGGCCTCGGCAAGGAAGGCATCGCGGCGCAGGTCTTCGGCGATTTCCTCATCGTGCTGCAGGCTGCGCAGGGCGGCAAACGCATCGTTGTTGCGCGCCATCGCGTGCAGGGTGGTGGCGCGGCGCAGGCGCAGCAGGCCAGCCAGCGCCGGTTCGTCGATGCTTTCGTACCATTCCAGTGCCTGGTCGTGATGCTCGAGTGTCTCGGCGATCTGGCCAAGCAATAGGCGCACACGCGGGTCGGGCGAATCGGCCTGCACTTTCAGCTCCGCGTACAGGGCTTCCAGCCCCGGATCGTCTTCGGCCTTGGACAGCAACGCGGCACGCATCGCCATCACCCGCAAATCCTGCGGGCCTTCGGCCAGCACCTCGGCGGCGGTGGCCGGGTCGCCCAGCAGCTCGTATTCGCCAGCCAGCGTGGTGCCGATCGGTGACAGCATGGGCTGGTTATCCCGCAAGTCATCCAGCAGGCGGCGGGCACCCTGCAAATCACCGGCTTCGCGGGCCAGCGCGGCACGCAGCAATTGCAGCTGCGGCGCATCGGGGTAAGCCGCACCCGCATCGGTGATCAAGGCATCCAATAGCGCCTTGTCTTGCAGACGCTGGGCCAGCCCCGCCCACGCCAGCATGGTACCGAGATCATCCTTGGGCAGCAGGCCGCGCTCACGCAACTGCATCAATACCGCAGCGGTGCGCTGGGTGTTATCGCCGCCGGAAGAAAGCGCGATCAAGGCATAACGCCAGCCGCGCGGGTCGGGCGAACGCAGCAGGCTTTCCGCGCCCTGCCGGGCCTGCCGACTGCGGCCTTGACGCAGCGCCAGTGTGGTTTCGGCCGCGGTCAGCGCCAGCGATGGTTCGCCGCGCTTCTTCCAAAGCGCCAAGGCATCGGTGGCGATCTTGTCCTGATTGGCCAGCAAGGCGATCCGGGTGGCGCGCTCGGCCAACACCGCATCGCCACTTTGGCGCGCGGCATCAAGATAAAACCCGGCGGCTTGCTCCAGCTTGCCGGCCTGCAGGGCGAATTCACCCGCCAATACCGGCTCCAGCGCCGGATTGCCGGGCGGTGTGGCCGGGGGCCGGGCCAACAACGGGGCGCTAAGGCCGATCAAGAGCAAAACAAGGGCAAGGCGGCGGACGAGAAGATACATGGCGGCTGCAGTAAAATGCGCGATTGATCAAAGCCGCCAGCTTATCGCCAAGCCGCTGAACATGCCGAACGGCCCCACCTTCCATGCCTTGGGTGTCAACCATCAGACCGCACCGGTCGCGATGCGCGAGCGGCTGGCCTTTGATGCCGGCGCGCTGCCCGAGGCATTGGCCGCGTTGAAGGCGATGCCCGGCATCCACGAAGCGGCGATCCTCTCCACCTGCAATCGCACCGAGCTGTACGCGATTGCCGAAGGCGATGGCGCGACATTGCAAGAATGGTTATCCCAGCGCCCCGGCGAATATCTGGCGCTTGATGGCTATCTGTACCGGCATCACGATGTCGATGCGGTGCGTCATCTGTTCCGCGTTTCGGCCGGGCTGGATTCGCTGGTCCTGGGCGAGCCGCAAATCCTCGGCCAAGTCAAAGAGGCGTGGTCGATGGCACGCTCGGCCGGCACGCTTGGCAGCCAGTTGGATCGGCTGTTTCAGCAGGCCTTCGGTACCGCCAAACACGCCCGCACCCACACCCGGATCGGCCAGCACCCGGTCTCGGTGGCCTCGACCGCGGTGCGGCTGGCGCAGAACACGTTTGCCCGGCTGGAGGATTCGCGCGTGCTGTTGATCGGCGCTGGCGAAACCATCGAGCTTGCCGCCAAACATCTGGCCGATGGCCGGGTGAAACGGCTGATGATCGCCAATCGCACCCTCGCCCACGCGCAGGATATCGCCGGGCGGCATGGCGGCTTCGCCCTGCCCTTGAGCGAGCTGGAACACCATCTGCACGAGGCCGACATCGTGTTCTCGGCCACCGCCGCACGCGAGCCTGTGCTGCACCGCCCGCAAGTCGCCGCCGCCCTGCAGGCGCGCAAACACCGGCCGATGCTGCTGATGGATTTGGCGGTGCCGCGCGATATCGCCCCCGATATCGCCGAGCTGCGCGATGTCTTTCTCTACACCGTGGATGATCTGGAGCGCGCGGTCGAGGAAAACCGCCGCAGCCGCCGCGATGCCGCCGAAGAAGCCGAAGCCATCGCCAGCCTGCACGCCGAACGCTTCATGGAACGGCTCGCGCTTGCCCGCAACGATGCCCCGGTGCGCCGCCTGCGCAGCCACGGCCAACTGGCCCGCGATGAGGCGATGCGCAAAGCCCAGCGCCTGCTGGCCAGCGGCGCCGACCCACAGGCCGCGCTTGATCTGTTGGCGCACACCCTGACCAACCGCCTGCTGCACGCGCCGACGATTGCCCTGCGCGATGCCGCCGCCACTGGCGATGCCGAACTGGCACGCGCGGTGGATCGCCTGTTCCCGCCCACCGACCACCAAGACGACGATGCAAACGACGCTGCGCCGCAAGCTTGAGCTGCTGGCCGAGCGCCACGACGAACTGCAACACCTGCTGGCCGACCCCGCGGTGATCGCCGAGCAAACCAGCTTTCGCAAACTCTCGCGTGAGTTCGCCCGGCTGGAGCCGGTGGCCAAAGCACTAAGCGAAGAAGCCCAAGCACGCGCGGATCTCGCCGCCGCCGAAGAATTACGCGCCGACCCTGAGTTCGCCGCGCTGGCCGAGGAAGAAATCGCCCACGCCAAAACCCGCATCGCCCAACTCGAAACCGCGCTGATGGCGCATTTGGTGCCACGCGATGCCCGCGACGACGGCAGCCTGTATCTGGAAGTACGCGCCGGCACCGGCGGCGACGAGGCCGCGATCTTTGCCGGCGATTTGTTCCGCATGTACGCCCGTTACGCGGAAAAACAGGGCTGGAAGGTCGATATCGAATCGGCCAACCCCGGCGAACATGGCGGCTACAAAGAGATCGTCGCCCGCATCGAAGGCGATGGCGCGTATTCCAAACTGAAATTTGAATCCGGCACCCATCGCGTCCAGCGCGTGCCGGCCACCGAATCGCAGGGCCGCATCCACACCTCGGCCGCGACCGTGGCGATCATCGCCGAAGAAAGCGGCGATACCGAAATCGAGATCAACCCGGCCGACCTGCGCGTGGATACCTACCGCTCCAGCGGCGCTGGCGGCCAGCACGTCAACAAGACCGAATCCGCGATCCGCATCACCCACCTCCCTAGCGGCGTGGTGGTGGAATCGCAGACCGAACGCAGCCAGCACGCCAACCGCGACAAGGCGATGAAGCGCCTGCGCGCAATGCTGATCGAGGCCGAGATCGAACGGCGCGAAGCCGCGCAAGCGGCCGATCGCAAACTGCAAGTCGGCAGCGGGGATCGCAGCCAGCGCATCCGCACCTACAACTTCCCGCAGGGCCGCATCACCGACCACCGCGTCGAAGGGCTGACGCTTTACGACCTGCCCAACGTCATCGAAGGCCAGCTCGACGCGCTGATCGAACGTCTCTCGCGCGAGGCCGAAGCTGATGCGTTGGCGACGTTGATGGACGCGGGCTGACGTTCGTCGCAAATTGACATTGATGCCCGGACGGACGCCGCGGCTATCCGCATCCGGCCCACGCCAGCGATTACCCGCCGCGTGCCTTCTGCAAAAGCGCTACACCACGCGCCTCCTTGCCGGCACCGCGTTGCGCACGCAGCAAAAAATGGGTTTCGGCATCGGCCTCGGCCAACAGCAAAGTCGTCATCTGGTCGATCAACTGATTGACGCTGGTGCGGCGGCGGCGCGAGAGCGCCTTCAGGCGCTCGTATTTTTCATCGGGCATGCGGATCGTCAGGGCGCTCATAGGTTTGCCTTCTTGAGAAATTGCTCGGGGGTCAAAATTTCCAGTTCGGGGAAATGAAGCTCGGCATGCCGAAGGTCACGCAAATTGCGGCTGACGATATGGCTTGCATGCCCGGCGATGGCCAGTTCGATCAAGTGATTGTCCCCATCATCAGCCAAGTTGGGGCGCCATCCAAAGTAAATCGGCGTCCAGCGGCAGGATGCAAGAAAGATATCCAGAAGCTCTTGCCGCTCATCCGCATCCAGCCTGGACTTCTTGAACGGCGCATCGCGCCCCAGTACATCTTCGTACTCCGCCAGCAAGGTGGTTCCCATCAGTGGCGTGCATGAGCCCCGAATGCACTCGGCGACCAAGCGATTAGATGCCCCCATTCCCAAACAGGCACCTATAAAGACATTCGTATCCAGCACGATGACCATGACGTGATGGTATCACTGGTGCCACCATTGAGATATCACGGCAAGCACTTCATTCAGCCGGACTTTCGCCGCAAGCCGGCGCCGGTTTGGATGTCGCAACCCAACCTCGACACAGCCCACCGTTGGACGCGCTACCCTTGATGCCCGCCAACTGCGCGGGCCACGGAGCACGCCATGAAAACCCGAGTACGCCAAGCCGAGCTTGAAGATGTCGATGCGCTGGTGCCGCTGTTTGACGATTACCGCCAGTTTTACGATCAACCCAGCGACTTGACCCGCGCCCGCAACTGGTTGCGCGCGCGCATCGGTGCCAATGAATCGGTGGTGATGATCGCCGAGCGCGGCGATGCGGTGGTCGGCTTCAATCAGCTCTATCCGATGTATTCATCGGTGCAGACCGCGCGCATCTGGGTGCTGAACGATCTATATGTGCCGCCGGAACAGCGCCGGCTCGGCATCGCCAAGGCCCTGCTCAAGGCGGCGATTGATTACGCCCGCAACGATGGCGCCAGCCGCCTGCAACTGGAAACCGGCCGCCGCAACGAGGCGGCGCGCGCGCTGTATCGCGATGCCGGCTGGCAGGAAGACGATACCCAGTGGTATTCGGTACTTTTGTAATTCGTGGGCGGGCTGACCCGCCGAACACACTGATAATTCCGTGACATGGGCTGACCCAGATGAAGAAATCCGATTACCAAGCCGCACTTGAACCCATGCAGCTGGAACTGGTGCACATGGCGCAATGGGCCAGTGCCACCGGGCAGCGCATACTGATCCTGATCGAAGGCCGCGATACGGCTGGCAAAGGCGGCACGATCAAGACGATCAGCCAGCACCTCAACCCGCGCCAGTGTCGGGTGGTGGCCCTGCCCAAACCTGATGACCGCGAAAAGACCGAGTGGTACTTCCAGCGCTATATCGCGCATCTGCCGGCGGCCGGTGAAATCGTGCTGTTCGACCGCAGCTGGTACAACCGCGCCGGGGTTGAGAAAGTGATGGGCTTTGCCACGCCCGAGCAGATCGATATCTTCTTCAAGCAAACCCCGGTGTTTGAGCAAGCCTTGGTTGATGACGGCATCCTGCTGTTCAAATACTGGCTGTGCTGCGACCAAGACAAGCAGGAAGAACGCTTTGCCGAGCGCCGCGACGACCCGCTGAAGGGCTGGAAACTCTCGCCGATTGATCTCAAGGCGCGCGAGCAATACCAGCAGTACACCGATGCCCGCGAAACGATGCTCAAAGCCACCCATGGCAAACACACGCCGTGGACGTTGGTTGATTTCAACAGCCAGCGCGTGGGCCGCCTGACCCTGATCCGCGACCTGCTGGATCGGCTGCCGGATACCCGCATCGATGAACCAATCATCTCGCTGCCAGCTTTGCAAACCAAGCCGAAGAAAGAACGCTACGACGTGATCAAGCCGCTCAAGCCATTCAAGCCCTGACCCTACTCAGCCGATCCGAAACCCGGGCGCGACATCCGCTGCGTCGATCTCCTCGCGCAGCACGTCATCAACCCGCGCCAAGGGCGGGCCTTGCTGCAGCCACGCCTGCAAACTATCCAGCGCCGCCGCATCAGCGGCCGCCAACACTTCAACCCGGCCATCAGGCAGGTTGATGGCATGCCCATGCACGTTCAAGCGCGCGGCTTCTGTTTGCGTGCTGGCGCGATACCAAACGCCCTGCACCTTGCCGCTGACGATAAAGCGCGCCGCCTTCATCCGCGCAATTCCGGGCCGCCGTTGTCGGCGATCACTTCTTCGATCTGGCTGGCGGTGACCGGGCCTAGAAAACTCTTGACCAATTTGCCATCGGGGCCAATCAAATGGCTGACCGGCAGGCCGCGCGGCACCTCAAAGGCGGCCGGTGGCGCGCTGACATCGACAATCGCAACCGGGTACACCACCGGGTGTTTTGCGAGGAAGGCGCGCATGTCGTCCGGCTCGATTTCTTCGTAGGCCAACCCGATCACTTGGATGTGCTCGCGCATTGCATCCAGCGCGGAAAGCTCCGGCATTTCCTCCAAGCATGGGCCGCACCACGTCGCCCAGTAATTGACCAGCACCCAGCGGCCTTGATGCTGGCCAAGATCGAATGCCTTGCCATCAAGCGTATCCACCCGCAGCGTGACCCGTTCACCAATGGCGGCGGGTTTTTCGCTGGCGGGTGTGGCCGTTGCGGCTGTCCCGGCTGCGGCATCGGCGGGCGTGCCATCGGCGGCATCTTCGGCCGCGGGGCGGCAGGCCGCCAAGGCCAGCAATATGGCGACGATCATGAACCATCGGGGTGCGTGCGTATTACTCATTTTCCTGCTCCGTACGCGGCAGCTCCGCGTAAATACTGGCCACTGGCCGTTTCAATAAATCACGCAGCGGCAGGCGCAGATCATCCACCACCGCCATCACCGATTGGCCCAACGCATCGCTCTTGCACGGCAGATGTACTTCGTTGATCGGGATGCGCAAGGTACACGCGGTATAGATCTCGGCCAGCGTGACATCGTGCAGATCGCGCGATAACAGCCAGTCGCCCTCTTCGGCGCGCACGACGATGCCGGCATCGCTGAGATCGGAAAGCATCTTCTGCACCAAGTCATCGGTCAGCATCGGGTCAAGCCGGCGCAGCTCATCGATATGCAGGCCCTTGCCTTGGGCGCGCATCACTTGGAAGCGACCCAACATGCGCAACATGCCGTAGATTTCGTAGCCTTCCGGCAGGCGCTGGCTGGCCGGTTGATAGCGGAAGGCCGACAAGCTAGAGGCAAATGAGGCACCCAGCAAAACCGCGACCCAACTGGAATAGATCCACAACAGCAGCACCGGCAGCAAGGCCACCGAGCCATAAATGCGCTCATAGGTGGGGAAGTTGCCGATGAAAATACCCAAGCCCCACTTCACCAGCTCGAAGCCGGCAACGCCCAGCACCGCACCGGCAAAGGCGTGCCGCCATTTCACCGTGCGATGCGGCACCACGCGGAAGATCGTTGCGAACACGCCAAGCTCGATCAGCACCGGGGTGGCGCGCAACATCTGGTGCTCTAACCATTGGCCGGGCATGGAATCGAAAATCGCCAAGGCAAAAAACTGCGCCGACAACGCCAAGCTGGCCACCGCAAATACCGCGCCCAAGGTGAGCACCGTCCAATACACCAAGAATCGGCTCAACTGCGGCCGCGTGGTCGGCACCCGCCAGATGCGGTTGAAGATCGCCTCGACGCTGGAGAGGGTGATCAGCAAGGACACCACCAGTGCCACCGTACCGACCACGGTCAGTGCATTGGCGTTTTGCGAGAACGCCAGCAGGTATTCCTCCACCGCACGCGCCGAGGACGGCACAAAGTTCATGAAGATGTAATCGCTGAGTTTTTCCGCCCACTTGCCCTCGGTAAACACCTTGAACGCCGAGAGCGTACCGAAGATCACGGTGGCCAATGGCACCAGCGCAAACAGGGTGATGTAGGCCAGCGAACCGGCCGCCTCAAACAGGCGGTCATCCAGAAAACGCTTGAGCACGAAGCGGCCGAAACTGCTCATCCGCGGCCGATCGATGGCGCGCTCGATGGTTTCAACGAAATCCTCGCGCAGGCGAACATGCAATGGGGCTCGACTCATCCGCCAAGCCTACCGCATACACTGTAGCCCCCCATACAGCATGCCGATGATGACGGAAATTCTGGTGCTCTATTACAGCCGTGGCGGCTCGGTGGCCGCGTTGGCGCGGCAGATCGCGCGCGGCATTGGCGAGGTCGATGGCATGGCGGCGCGCCTGCGCACAGTGCCGCCGGTCGCGCCACAAACCGAAACCGCGCTACCGCCGGTGCCGGAAAGCGGCGCGCCGTATGTCGCGATCAATGACCTGCGCGAATGCGCCGGCCTCGCCATCGGCAGCCCAACCCGCTTCGGCAACATGGCAGCACCGCTCAAGCATTTCCTCGATACCTTGGGCGGCGAATGGGCCAATGGCACGTTGATCGGCAAACCGGCCGGCGTGTTCACCTCAACCGCCACCCAGCACGGCGGGCAAGAATCCACCCTGCTGTCGATGATGGTGCCGCTGCTGCACCACGGCTGCGTGATTGCCGGCATCCCGTTCAGCGAGGGCCGCCTGTCCAGCACCCGAGACGGCGGCACGCCCTACGGCCCCAGCCATGTTGCCGGCGCGGCGGACGATGCCAATTTGAGTGATGACGAAGCCGAACTGGCGCGCGCATTCGGCCGCCGCCTCGCCACGCTGGCCCGGAAGCTCGACGCATGAGCCGCGCCCAACGGGCGGTCTTCGTGGCCCTGATCGGCATCAGCGTGCTGTTTGCGCTGGGCTTTCGTGGCAGTTGGGCATCGCTGGCGTTCAGCACGCTGCCGCCCTTGCTGGTCGCAATCGCGGTGGCTTTGCGCGCGCGCACCGCCACCTTCTGGGCCAGCGTCCTCGCCCTGTTCTGGTTTTCCTACGGGGTGATGGAAGCATGGACGCTATCGGGCAGCGCGCAGGCGTATGCACTCGGTATCACCGTGCTGTCACTGGTGGTGATCTTTGCCGGCAGTTGGGCCGGGCTGATGGCGCGATTCGGCAACAAGCCACAAGCCTGAGTTGGTCGCCGGCTTGACCGGCTCCTACAATGCGCAGATCGACACAAGGAATAACCCAATGGAAGACCTGCTGATCGTCACCACTGGCGGCACCATCGACAAGGTGTATTTCGATGCCAAATCCGATTATCAAGTCGGCGAGCCGCAGATCGGCAAGATCCTCGGCGATCTTGGCGTCGCCTTCCGCTTCCATGTGATCCCGCTGCTGCGCAAGGATTCGCTATTCATCGATGACGGCGACCGCCAACTGATGCGCGCCACCATCGCCGCGCAAAGCGAACGCTTCGTGCTGCTCACCCACGGCACCGACTCGATGGTGGAAACCGCCAAAGTGCTGGCCGATATCCCCGGCAAGACCATCGTGCTGACCGGCGCGCTGAACCCGGCACGCTTTGCAGGCTCGGATGCCGAGTTCAATATCGGCTGTGCGGTTGGTGCCGTGCAGTCGCTGCCAGCGGGCGCGTATCTGGCGATGAATGGCCGCATCTGGTCGCCAGAGAGCGTGCGCAAGAATGTCGATGCCAATCGGTTTGAGGCGGTTTGATTCGATACGCAATGCGTGCGCCCGAACAGGCCGCGCAACTCATCGGCGATCACCACGGCACTGGCGCAAGCCATGCCTGTCATGCGACCGGAGGTGTTGGATCGACTACGCCGTCGTCCCGGCGCAGACCAGGATCCATTACGGTGTGAGGTGGCGAGCCTGAAGCAATGAGCCTCAGCTTTCGCTGGGGTGACGATCGGCGTGAAATCCCGCGCGCCCGCGCTCAACCGTACAGCGCCAACAACGCTTCTTCAGCCTGTTCAAGCTCGGCACGCAACTGCATCTGCGTGCGGCCCAGATCGGCGACCTTGCCAGCATCGGAATACAGCGCCGGGTCGGCCAAGGCGGTTTCGCAATCGGCCAGTTTCGCTTCAAGCCGCGCCACCCGCGCCTCGGCTTCCTTCAATTTATGCGGGTTGATCTTGGCCGCTTTCGCCGCCGGTTTGGCCGGCTCGGCCACGGCTTTCGGTGCGGCGGCGGGCGCACTCGCGGGTGTTTTTTCCGCCTCCGCTTTGGCCTCGCCGGCCGCCGGGCGCGCACGCAGCCACGCGGCGTAATCATCCAAATCGCCATTGAACGGCTCAACCACGCCATCATGGACGCGCCAATATTCGTCACTGACCAAGCCGATCAAATGCCGGTCGTGGCTGACCATCACGATCGCGCCATCAAAATCACTCAACGCCTCGGCCAGCGCCTCACGCATTTCCAAGTCAAGGTGGTTGGTCGGCTCGTCGAGCAACAGCACATTGGGTTTCTGCCACGCGATCAAGGCCAGTGCCAGGCGCGCTTTTTCGCCGCCAGAGAAACTGTCGATCACTTCAAACGCGCGATCACCGGGGAACTGCCAGCGGCCTAAAAAATTGCGGAAGTCTTGCGTCGAGCCATTTGGGGCCAGCTCTTTCAGATGATCGATGGGCGAGCTGCCTTCAACCAAGGATTCCACCGTGTGCTGGGCGAAGTAGCCGATGACCAGATCGGGGTGGGCGATGCGCTCGCCATTCATCGGTGGCAATTCGCCGACCAGCGTCTTCACCAGCGTCGATTTACCGGCGCCATTCGGGCCGAGTAGGCCGATGCGGTCACCGGCCTCCAGCGCGAAGCCGACATCGGCAAGAATCTTGGCATCCGCGCCGTAGCCAGCATCGACATGGCGCAAGCTCAGCAAGGTATTGGGCAGGCGCAGCGGCTCGGGGAAATCGATATGGATGCCGCGCTCGGCGCGAATCGCCTCGGTGCCGGCCAGTTTTTCCAGCCGCTTCATGCGTGATTGCGCCTGACGCGCCTTGCTGGCTTTGGCCTTGAAGCGGTCGATGAACTTTTGCAGATGGGCGCGCTCGGCTTGTTCTTTCTCGAAGGCGATCTGCTGCTGGCGCAGATGCTCGGCGCGCTGGCGCTCGAAGGCGGTGTAATTGCCGACGTACAGCTTGGCCTTGCCATCGTGCAGATGCAGGATGTGGGTGGTGACGTTATCGAGAAACTCGCGGTCGTGCGAGATCACCAGCAAGGTGCCGTCATAACGGCGCAGCCAATCTTCCAGCCAGACCACGGCATCGAGATCAAGATGGTTGGTGGGCTCGTCGAGCAACAGCAAGTCACTCGGCGTCATCAGCGCGCGCGCCACATTCAAACGCACCCGCCAGCCGCCGGAAAAATCGGCCACCGGCTTTTCGTGGGTATCCGCCGGAAAGCCCAGGCCATGCAGCAGGCGGCCAGCACGGGCATCGGCATCGTAGCCATTCAATTCGGCCAAACGCTGATGCGCTTCGGCGACGGCTTCCCAATCCTCACGCGCCATCGCCTCGCGCTCGGCGCGCACGGCGGCATGCAAGTGATCGTCACCGGAAAGCACAAAATCCAGTGCAGGGTCGGGCAGATGCGGGGTTTCTTGGCTGACACTTGCAATGCGCGCCTTGCCGGGCAGGTCAAGGTCGCCCTTATCGGGTTCAACCTCGCCCATCATCGCGGCGAACAGGGAGGATTTGCCGGCACCGTTGCGGCCGACCACGCCGACCCGATAGCCGGCATGCAGGGCGAGATCAACATCGGACAGCAACAGGCGTTCGCCGCGCCGGAGGGCGAAATTGCGGAAGGAAATCATCCCGCTATTGTACGGTGATGCCCGCCGATCAGCGCCCGGTTGGGCGGCGGTAATGACGCTGGTGCGGGTGCTTGATCCACTTCACCTTGATAGCCGGGTCGGCGGCCAGCAGCACGTCAACCAACTCATCGGCATACCACTTGATGGCATCGAAGGCATCCTGCCCGCTGGAATGCAGATCGATGCAGAGCGCCGGTTGGCCGCCGCGCCGGTCGTGGCATTGCATCCAGATGCCGCCTTCGTAAACGATCGGCTGCAATTTGCCATCCACCTCGGCCTGATCTGCCTGCTTGCTGGCGAGCCACGCATGCACGGCGGCACGCACCGCATCGGGCGTGTGCGTCCACGGCTGCGCTTCCAGCAGCACATCATGCGCATCGTTCCAACGCCAGTGGCGCTGGCCCCAGCCGTAATCAAGTGGCCAACGCAGTGCGCGGCGCGGGCGAAAACGGGCCATCGGTTATCCCTCTGGATGCAAGCATCAACAAGCCGCTACTCTAGCCCGATGCGCATCTTTACAAGCCTTGCCGCCTACCGCGAGCCGCATCTGGCGTTCACGCTTGAGCAGTTGTTCGAGAAGGCCGCTGAACCCAATCGCATCAGCGTCGGGCTGGTCGATCAATCGCAGGATGACACGGCTGGCTGGCTGGCCCGCCGCACATGGGGCGGCCAGGTGCGGCATCGGCAATTTGACCCGCGTGAATCACGCGGCGTGTGTTGGGCGCGCGATCACGCGATGCAGTTGTACGCGGGCGAGGATTATTTCCTGCAGATCGATTCGCATACCTTCTTTTTCCCGGGCTGGGATCAGGCGTTGATCGATCTGCATCGGCAATTGGAGGCGCTGATCGACAAGCCGCTGATTTCGGCCTATCCGCCACCATTTGAATTTGATGCCGATGGCGACCCGGCGATCCGCCAACCGGCCGCCGCGCAAGTCTCGATCATCGTGCCCGAAGACGGCGAGCGGCTACGGCCGGGCTGCGCCACCCTGCGCTTTCGCGGCGATTGGCAAGCCGGGGCCGATTTTGCGCTGGGCTTCCATCTCGCCGCCGGTTTCATCTTCGCCCGCGGCGCGTTTGTCGATGAGGTGCCCTACGACCCGGCGCTGTATTTCCACGGCGAAGAACAAAATCTGGCGCTGCGGGCGTGGACACGCGGCTGGAATATCGCGCATCCGCGTCAGGATTGGATCCCGCTGCGTCATCTATACAAATCCGCCGATGCGGCGCATCCCGGCCAGCACTGGCATGCCGATATCGACGCGCAGCGCCAGACCCAATGGCCCGAGCGCGCGCAACAAAGCGATGCCCGCCTGCTGGCCTTGGTACGTGGCGAGTTGGAGGGCGCATTTGGGCTGGGTGCGGCGCGCAGTCTGGAGGATTTCCGCGGGTTTAGCGGGCTGGATTACCGGGTCTGCCAAACCGCTTATGCCGAACGAGCATGACCCGCTGATGTTTGTGCATTGCACCAATGTGAAATAAAAGTTCAAACTGTCGCAAAGCCGCCGTTTGCGGCCACTGGAGATTCCCATGCAACGTCATATCCTCGCCTCCGCCATCGTGCTGGCCTTGGCTGCACCGGCCGCCTTCGCCCAAAACACGCCGCCGTCGAACCCCTCCACGCTCGATCAGGTGATCGTCACCGGCACCCGCACCACCGACCGCACCGTAGCCGAATCCACCGCGCCGATCGACATCATCAGCACCGAGGCTTTGCAGGCCACCGGCACCACCGAGCTCGCCACCGCCTTGGCGCGCGCCCTGCCCTCGCTCAATTTCCCCCGCCCGGCACTGACCGATGGCACCAGCGCGGTGCGCCCGGCACAGTTGCGCGGCCTATCGCCCGATCAGGTATTGGTGCTGGTCAACGGCAAGCGCCGGCATACCTCATCGCTACTCAATTTGAACGGCACGATTGGCCGCGGCTCGGCGCCGGTCGATCTCAATACCATCCCGATCTCGGCCATCGACCGGGTTGAAGTGCTGCGCGATGGCGCCTCGGCACAGTACGGCTCCGACGCGATTGCCGGCGTGGTCAACGTGATCCTAAAAGGCAGCGATCACGGCGGCAGCGTGAGCATCAGCAACGGCAAGGCCAGCGCCGGTGACGGCGAGCAATGGCAGTTGGCCGGCAATGCCGGGTTTGCCTTTGGCGGCGAAGGCCGTGGCTTTGCCCATGTCTCGGCGCAGCTCGGCAACCAAGAGCGCACCAACCGCGCCCGCCCGTTTGCCGGCACACCCGGCCCAACCCAGCCGGCACTTGGCCAGAAGGCCTTCGTGATCGGCGACCCGTCCGCCGATTTCGGCGCGGTCTCAATCAATGCCGGCTTCAAGCTCAGCGACAACATCACGCTCTATGGCTGGGGTACCGCCAGTCACCGCGATATCACCTCATACGCATTCTTCCGCGCGCCGAACAACCCGACCCAGAACATCCCGTCGATTTACCCGGACGGCTTCCTGCCCAACATCAACAACATCTCCAAGGATCGCTCGGCGGTGGCCGGCCTGCGCGGGGTGATCGGCGAGGACTGGGATTGGGATCTGAGCTACAACTACGGCCAGAACCAGTTGCTGTTCTACACACGCAATACCTTGAACGCGAGCCTTGGCCCAAGCTCGCCACACCAGTTCTACGACGGCATGTTGGAGACCACCCAGAACGTGGTCAATCTGGACATCCGCAAGGGCTTCGAGGTCGGGCTGGCCTCGCCGCTCAACGTGGCCTTCGGTGCCGAATACCGCAACGACAAATGGAATCAATCACCGGGCGAATACGGCTCCTATGCGCAGCCCGATCTCAGCCGGCCCGGCGGCGCGCAGGGCTTTGGCGGTTTCGCGCCTAGCGTGTCCGGCCAGTACGACCGCAAGAGCCATGCGGCGTATCTGGATGTCGAGGCCGACATCACCGACAAGTTCAATCTTGGCGGCGCGGTGCGCTACGAGCACTTCAGCGATTTCGGCAACAAGACCTCGGGCAAACTCTCGGCGCGCTACGCCTTCACCCCGCAAGTCGCGCTGCGCGGCACGCTGGCCACCGGCTTCCGCGCGCCCTCGCTGCCGCAACAGTACTTCCAGACGATCAGCACCACGTATCTGCCGGGCATCTCCACCCCGTTTGAAATCCGCACCTTCCCCGCCTCCAGCACCATCGCGCACGCCTTCGGTGCCGAGCCGCTGAAGCCGGAAACCTCGAAATCGGCCAGCCTCGGCCTGGTGCTGCAACCGGCCAATGGTCTCTACATCACCATCGATGCCTACCAGATCGATGTCGATGACCGCATCGTCTTGTCATCCAACCTGACCGGCAATGCGGTGCGCGCGCTACTGGAATCGCAGGGCATCCATGGCGTCAATGGTGGCCGCTACTTCACCAATGCCATCGATACCCGCAGCCGTGGCATCGATGTGGTGGGCAGCTATCGCTGGCAGTTGGCAGCGAGTGCGCTGGATTTCACCTTGGGCTACAACCACAGCAAGACCGAGATCACGGCAATCGCGCCCAACCCGGACGCGCTGCAGCAGAACGGCCTGAATCTGGAGCGTATCGACCGGGTTGAAATCGGCCGCATCGAACAGGGCTTCCCGCGTGACAAGTTCCTGCTCTCGGGCCTGTGGAGCAACGACAACTGGGAGCTCTCGCTCAGCACCACCCGCTATGGCAGCGTCAGCCTGACCCCGGCCAACCCGGTCAACGACCAGACCTACGGCGCCAAATGGCTGACCGATATCGCCGCCAGCTACAAACTGGGCGGCTGGAAATTCACCCTGGGCGCCGACAACGTGCTGGATGTCTACCCGGATGAAAACATCTTCGCCAACTCCACCAATGGCCAGTTCCCGTACAGCAATCTGTCGCCGTTCGGTTTCAATGGTGCGTATGTGTACGCCAAAGTCGGCTTCACATGGTGATGCGGGATTGAACCCTGCGTACAAGAAAACGGACGCTGCGGCGTCCGTTTTTTGTTGGCGGCGTTGGTGATAGCAAACCAAATAGCCAAGGCTGCCCCGATGGAATGCATTTTTAACTAGCGCAAGGGTAATGTTGACACGCACCCAAGCAAGCCCGCTCACATGAAAATCCCCCACCCATTCTGGCAGGCTACTCTGGCGATGATAGCCTGCATGAGCCTTCAAGGATGCCCGATGACCAACGATATCCACACGCCCAACTCGTCCAACTTGAGCAAGCACATCAACCAACTCTTGGCTGAAAAAGATTCAACTGTGATTGAAGCTGGAAAACTCACGGATTTCAGCTGGAAGCAACTCTGCTTCGAGCGTGATGAAAAGCTGCTGTTGAAATTCGACGCTGATGAGAATGAACAAGTGATCGCACTCGATTACGAGCAGTTCTTTGTGACCGAGCCTTATGTCGAGCGATCGCTCGCCGAGCGCTGTGTCAACCCGACCGACTTGATCGAAGTCAGGCGCAAGTACCCTGGCTACAACGACCAGATCGAATTCCGTCTGGCCAAGTAAGGAAAAGTTCCATGAATATCGGCAACTTACGCGGAATCAAGCGCGAAATCGAACAGGAAGCCTACAAGTTCTACGAGCAACACAGCGGCCATCAGTTGGCGCGCAGGCCGGATGGAAGCTATGCCGCGCAAGGGCATAACGACGAGCTGGACGCCTTCCGGCATGCCTACACCAGCGGCCGGGTAACGCAAAAGACACTGGGTTTTCAATCAGTCGCCAAGCACTTCGGGGACGAACACGAAACTGGCCCGGCCAACCTCAACGACCCCTACGAACACCGCATGGATCTATGGAACAACGAAGTCGGACGCCGACTTGGCGCTGCAACCAGCAACAAGGAGGATCTGGCCACCAAGGCGTTTGAAAGCCTGCGCAATGGCACCTTGGTCACCGGGTTATCCGACCCTCGCCTGCGTCAGCTGTTCGCCGATGACCCACGCCTGAAGTTGCCGCAAGGCGACCCTGCCCGCGACCTGCTGACTGCCTCCGATGTGGGCCGTATCAATACCGATGTAGAAAAAATGCTGGATGTTCGCCAGCAACGGTTTCCTGATCAGCATGGTGATCGCACGATGTTCAACCACCTGCGCCAACGCCTGCCTGCACATATCAGCGATGCCAAGGTCGCCGAGGTTTTGCTGGATGCCAAGCAGGGCGGAATCGAGCATGCGCACCACATCGACAAGGTCGCCATCCATGGCGAGCGGATTCTCGTCATGGGGCAGGCACCCGGGTTCCGCAGCATGACTTCGCTCAATGACGAGCCACCTGCCATCAATCAGACGCTGTACGATCTCAATGCGCATGATCGTGCCGCTCAACAGGAACAAGAGGCGCGTCAACGGAGCAATCAGCAGCAGCACGCGATTGGCGGCTACTGAGAAACCCAAATAACAAGGGTGCCGGTTTCTGGCACCCTTCTTTTCAGTGGCCGAGCGCGATCATTCAACTCGCCGCCGGCTGAAACACCAACTTGCCGCCTTCGGCATCCACCTTGACGATATCGCCATTGCCGAAATGGCCGGCCAATATTTCCGAGGCCAGCGGGTTTTCGATCTGCTGCTGGATCGCACGCTTCAAGGGCCGCGCGCCATACACCGGGTCGAAGCCGACATTGCCCAGCAAGTCATACGCCTTGTCGCTCAACTCCAATTTGATGCCACGCTCGGCGAGGCGCTTGTCGAGGCCGCGCAACTGGATGCGGGCGATCTCTTTGATCTGCGCTTTATCCAGCGGGTGGAACACCACGATGTCATCCAGCCGGTTGATGAATTCCGGGCGGAAATGCGCCTGCACCACGCCCATCACCGCCGCCTTCATCTGGGTATAGGCCTCGGCTGAATCATCACCGGCCAGCTCCTGAATCTGGTGGCTGCCGAGATTCGATGTCATCACGATGACTGTGTTGCGAAAATCCACGGTGCGGCCTTGGCCATCGGTCAGGCGGCCATCATCAAGCACTTGCAGCAGGATATTGAACACATCCGGGTGCGCCTTCTCCACTTCATCCAGCAAGATCACGCTGTACGGGCGGCGGCGCACGGCTTCGGTCAGATAGCCGCCTTCTTCATACCCGACGTAACCCGGTGGCGCGCCAATCAAACGCGCCACCGAATGCTTCTCCATGAACTCGCTCATGTCGATGCGGATCATCGCGTCGCTGGAATCAAACAAGAATTCGGCCAGCGCCTTGGTCAGCTCGGTCTTGCCAACGCCAGTGGGGCCAAGGAACAAGAACGAGCCACTCGGCCGATCCGGGTCGGACAAACCCGCCCGCGAACGCCGTACCGCATCGGAGACCACCTTGATCGCTTCTTCCTGGCCGACCACCCGCGTATGCAGCTGGTCTTCCATCTTCAGCAGTTTTTCGCGCTCGCCTTCAAGCATCTTGCTGACCGGGATGCCCGTCCAACGGCTAACCACTTGGGCGATTTCCTCGGCCGTAACCTTGTCCTGCAACAGCTTGAAGCCGGTGGTTTCGGCTTCTTGCGCGGCCTTCAATTGTTTTTCCAAGGCTGGCAATTTGCCGTATTGCAGCTCGCTCATGCGGGCAAAATCTTGCGTGCGCTGGGCGGCTTCCAGCTGTGCTTTGACATCCTCGATCTGCTCCTTGATCTTGGTCGCGCCCTGCAAGGTGGCCTTCTCGGATTTCCAGATTTCTTCCAGATCGTTGTATTCGCGCTCAAGCGTGCTGATCTCGGTTTCAAGATCGGCGAGGCGCTGTTTTGATGCATCGTCTTTTTCTTTTTTCAGGGCTTCGCGCTGGATTTTCAGCTGGATCAGGCGGCGCTCTTTGCGGTCTAGTTCTTCGGGCTTGGAGTCGATCTCCATGCGGATGCGCGAAGCGGCCTCGTCCATCAGGTCAATCGCCTTGTCCGGCAATTGGCGGTCGGCGATATAGCGGTTCGACAAGGTGGCGGCGGCAACGATGGCCGGATCGGTGATCTCCACGCCATGATGCAGCGCATATTTTTCCTTCAGCCCGCGCAGGATGGCGATGGTGTCCTCGACGCTCGGCTCACCAACAAACACCTTCTGGAAACGGCGCTCCAGCGCGGCGTCTTTTTCGATGTACTTGCGGTATTCGTCCAGCGTGGTCGCGCCGATGCAATGCAGCTCGCCGCGCGCCAAAGCGGGCTTGAGCATATTGCCGGCATCCATCGCGCCATCGGCCTTGCCCGCGCCCACCATCGTGTGCAGCTCATCGATAAACAAGATGATCTGGCCTTCGCTCTTGCCAAGGTCATTGAGTACCGCTTTGAGCCGCTCTTCAAATTCGCCGCGGAACTTGGCCCCGGCGATCAACGCGCCCATGTCGAGGCTAAGCACACGCTTGCCCTTCAAGCCCTCCGGCACCTCGCCATTGACGATGCGCTGGGCCAAGCCTTCGACAATCGCGGTCTTGCCGACGCCGGGCTCACCAATCAGCACCGGGTTGTTCTTGGTCCGGCGTTGCAAGACTTGGATGCAGCGGCGGATTTCCTCATCGCGGCCGATTACTGGGTCCAGCTTGCCCTTCTCGTGACGGGCGGTGAGATCGACGGTGTATTTCTCCAGCGCCTGACGCTGGTCTTCGGCATTTTCGTCTTGCACTTTTTTACCTCCACGCATGTTGTCGATGGCCGCTTCCAGCCGTGATTTATCAGCCCCGGCGGCTTTCAACGCGCGCCCGGCCTCGCCACCGTCATCCAATGCGGCCAGCAAAAACAGCTCGCTGGCAATAAAGGCATCGCCGCGTTGCTGGGCCAGTTTGTCGGTGACATTCAACAGCCGCGATAGATCATTGCTGACACTGATTTGCCCGGCCTGCCCGCTGACTTTGGGTAGGCGATCAAGCGCTTCAGTGAGCTTTTCCCGCAACAGCGGCACATTGACGCCGGCCTGCGTCAACAGTGCCCGGCTACCGCCGCCTTGTTGATCGAGCAAGGCCAGCAACAGATGGGCGGGTTCGATGATGGTGTTGTCGCGCCCCAAGGCCCGCGATTGCGCATCGGCAATCGCCTGTTGGAAACGCGAAGTGAGTTTGTCCATGCGCATACGATGCTCCGTATTCAAAGGCAGAAATCCGCGATACCGATGAAATAATGGCGCAGCTGCGTTAAATCAATGTAGTGGGTGCTTGGCCAGCACGAAACACCCCATGCGCGGTCCTGCCAGAGCGCAGCACGCAGGCCGAAAACGCTGTTTCACGTTTCCGGCAAACCGAAATGGCGACCACGTGTGCAGGGGAATCAAGCTTGAAAATGCGTATAGCCGCTGCGGCCCGGTTGCCAGACGCGCCCACCTGCAATCACGCTCACGCCCTCGCCTGCGCGCACGCGGCCGATGTGGGTCAATGGGGTTTCCAGCATCGCTGCCAAGGCATCGATCCGCTCGCGCTGCCGCACGGGCGCGGTGAAGCACAACTCGTAATCATCACCACCAGTGGCCTGCCAGCGCCGACGCTGCTCGCTATCCGCCGTCAACGCGCGTAACGCTGGCGAGGCGGGCAAGGCATCGATTTCGACTTCGATGGCGACGGCGCTGGCCGCGGCGACATGGCCAAGGTCGGCCAGCAAGCCATCCGAGATATCGATGCAGGCATGGGCGATGCCGCTGAGTGCGCGGCCAAGGGCGATACGCGGTGTGGGCCGATCCAGCCGCTGGCGCAGAGCATCGGGCATGATGTCGCCTGCCTGCCAGATCGCCAGCGCCGCCGCCGCATCGCCCAGACTGCCGCTGACCCAAACATCATCACCGGGTTTCGCCGCAGCGCGGCGCAGTGCGGCAGCGGCCTCGACCAAGCCAATCACGCTGACGCAAATCGAAAGCGGGCCGCGCGTGGTATCGCCGCCGATCAGGGCGATTTCGTGCTGCGCGGCCAACGCACTGAAGCCATCGAGAAAGCCATCCAGCCACACGGCGTCATCGGCCGGCATCGATAGCGAAAGGCTGCACCAGGCGGGCACTGCACCCATCGCGGCCAGATCGGAAAGGTTCACCGCCAGCGCCTTCCAACCGATGGCATCAGCGGCGGTTTCTGCCGGGAAATGCACGCCGCTGTTGAGGGTATCGGTGGCGACTGCCAATTGCATGCCGGGCGGTGGCCGCAGCAAGGCCGCATCATCGCCGATACCCAGCACAACATCGTGACGGGCGATGACGCGGCGTTGGATACGCTCGATCAGGTCAAACTCGGCCATTGCGGTCAGCGCGCAGCATCCAGTTTGGCCTTGATGTGCGCCAGTTTTTCTTGCACCGGCGCACTCAATTCATCCGGCCGGATCCGGGCGATGACGTTTTCCAGCACGCGGATTTCATCGGCATCAATGCCACCATCGCGCTCGGCGATATCCAGCAACGCCTGTAATTCGTGTTCGTCGATGCTGCCATCGTCAAGAAAACACTTGACCGCATGCAACGAGATTTCAAGGTGGTCGCGACGTGTATTCATGCCCGGCTCCGGTGGTGGCAGCCGAGAATAGCGCCATTTAGCGCGTGCGGCCGGCCTCGACTTCCACGCTGCGCCATTCGGCGGCCAGTTTGTCCAGCACGCCGTTGACATAGGTATGGCCGTGCTCGGCGCCGAAGCGTTTGACGGTTTCAATCGCCTCGTTGATCACCACGCGATACGGCACATCCAGACGGTGCTTGTATTCGTAGGCGGCGATGCGCATCGTGGCGCGTTCGACCGGGTCAACTTCGGCCACCGTGCGATCCAGATGCGGCAGCAGGCCAGCATCGAGTTCGGCGGTATGCGCCATTACCCCGCGCACCAGATCCTCGAAATACTGCAGGTCGGCGATTTCGTGCGCTTGCTCGTGGGCAAATTGGGCGATGACGTGCTGCGCTTCACCACCGGATAGCTGCCACGCATAAATCGCCTGCATCGCGCGGCGACGGGCGCGGGTGCGATGCACCGGGTCGATACCTTGCGGGCGACGGTTATGCGGCTTCATTCAAAACGCCCCAGCAGGTCAGACATCTCGATCACCACCATCGCGGCTTCTTCGCCCTTGTTGCCGTGGCTGCCACCGGCACGCGCCTCGGCATCTTCGATGCGCTCGACCGCCAGCACGCCATTGGCGACCGGCAGGCCAAACTCCATCGCCACATCCATCAAGCCTTCCGAGCAGCCATCGGCAACATGTTCAAAATGACGGGTATCGCCGCGCACCACGCAGCCCAGCGCGACAATCGCGGCATAGCCGCCGGTCGCCGCCAGACGTGCGGCCAACACCGGCAATTCCCACGCACCGGGGACGCGGAACACATCAACCGATGCCTCATCCACGCCGTGATCGCGGAAGGCGGTGCGGGCGCCTTCGAGCAGCGCCTCGGTGATGCGGGCATTCCAACGGCTGGCGATGATCGCGTAGCGGGCGCCTTCCGGGGCGCGCAGATCGCCTTCAAAAACGGGCATGGCAGGAAACTCGGAAATAGGAACGCGCCATTGTAGCGCCGGGCATGGCGGGGGATCGGGTTCGGCGCGTGCATCGGGCTTCTGCCACGCGCGCAAGCCACCCGCAAACCGCGCTCAGGCGTTCACATACTCCACCACTTCCAGCCCAAAACCGGCCAAGCCCACCTGTTTGCGCGGCGTGCCGATCACCCGCAATTTGCCGTAGCCCAGATCGGTGAGGATCTGGCTGCCAGCGCCGTTGCGACGCCATTCGGCGGCGGGCGCGGTAGGCGGCGCAGCCTCGTTGCGGATGCGGGCGATCAAGGCATCGGGGCCGGCATTGTCGGCCAGCAGCAGCAGCACGCCCTGCCCGGCGGCGGCAATCGCGGCCAGCACATCGCCGGCCAGTGGGCCGAAATCTTCGCGCTTCCAATGCAGCGCATCGGCCAGCACGTTTTGCATTTGCACGCGCACCAAGGCCGGGGTGGCAGCATCGGCCTGGCCGCGTTGCAGCGCGTAATGCAGGCCGTGGTTGAGGCGGTCGCGGTAAGTGTGCAATTGGAAGCGGCCGTGATCGGTGTCGATTTCGCGGCTGTCGATACGCTCGATGGTGTGCTCGGTTTCCAGCCGGTGGCGGATCAGGGCTTCGATCGAGCCGATCTTGAGGCCATGTTCGCGGGCGAATACTTCCAGCTGCGCACGGCGCGCCATGCTGCCATCGGCATTGAGGATTTCCACCAGCACGCCAGCCGGTTCCAGCCCGGCCATCAGGGCCAAATCACTGGCCGCTTCGGTATGGCCAGCACGATTGAGCACGCCACCGGGCTGGGCCTGCAGCGGGAAGATATGGCCGGGCTGAGCGAGGTCCTTGGGTGCGGCATCCGGGCGCACGGCGGTGCGGATGGTGTGGGCGCGGTCGTAGGCGCTGATGCCGGTGGTGACGCCTTCGGCGGCCTCGATCGAAACGGTGAAATTGGTGTGGTGCTGCGAGGTGTTATCGCGCACCATCGGCGGCAGGCCCAACTGGCCGACGCGCTCGCGGGTCAGCGATAGGCAAACCAGGCCACGCGCATGGGTGACCATGAAGTTGATATCGGATGGCTTGACCAGCTCGGCGGCCATGATCAGATCGCCTTCGTTCTCACGGTCTTCGTCATCGACGATCACCACCATGCGGCCGGCGCGGATTTCTTCCAGCAATTCAGGGATCGGGGCAAAGCTCATCGGGATTCCTCGTGGTTTATTTCAGCCGCAGCCGGTCGCTGCGGTATTGGCCGCCAATTTGCGCAGGCAATCATCACCCGCGATCTTCCAAGAGGCGCTCGGCATAGCGGGCGATGACATCGATTTCCAGATTCACCGCAGCGCCGGCGTGGGTTTCGGCAAACGCGGTGTGGGCGACGGTATGCGGGATCAGCGCGACTTCAAAAAAATCCGCACCCACCTCGTTGACGGTCAAGCTGACGCCATCGACGCAAATCGAGCCTTTCTTCGCCACGTAGCGGGCCAATGCCTGCGGCAGCGAGAAACGCCAACGCTGGGCACGCGCATCGGCCCACACCTGCAATACGCGGGCAACGCCATCGACATGGCCGCTGACGATATGCCCGCCCATGCGATCGGTCGGCAACAAGGCGCGCTCCAGGTTGAGCGCCGCGCCTTCGGCAAGCTGGCCGAGTGTGGTTAACGCCAGCGTTTCGGTGGAGGCATCGGCGGCGAACGAATCGGCATCGAATTCCACGACGGTCAGGCACACGCCATTGACCGCGATGCTCTCGCCCAGTTGCACGGCAGCAAACGGCAGGTTGCCGCTGTGGATATGCAGGCGCACATCGCCGCCATGCGCTTGGGTTTTTTCAAGGCGGCCAACGCCTTGGATCAGGCCAGTAAACATTAGGTTTGCGCTTGTGCTTGCATCAATAACCGGATATCGGGGCCAACCTGCCGCATTTCCAGTACCCGAAGCCGCATCGCCTCGGCCATGCGCTGGATGCCAAGGCCACCAAACATCGGCCGCGCCGCTTCGCCCAGCAATACCGGCGCGATATAGAGCAGCACTTCATCGACCAGACCGGCTTTGAGGAAGGCACCGGCCAGAATCGCGCCGGTTTCCAACTGCACCTCGTTGATCTCGCGCCGGGCCAGTTCCTCCAGCACCGCCTCCAGATCAAGCAAACCCGCACGCACCGGCACCGGGTGACGCAAGAGCGCGATATCACGCGGCGGCTTGGCATCGGGTGCGTGGAAATAGAGGGTCGGCACCTCGCCTTGGCGCACATTGCCGCGCGCCACGGTGGCAAGGCCCGGATCAAGCACCACCCGCAGCGGGGCGACGAAATCCATCGGCTCATTCAAGCGCACGGTGAGATGCGGGTCATCGGCCAGCACGGTGCCGGCGCCGGTCAGCAGCGCACCGCAGCGTGCGCGCCAGCGATGCACGTCATCGCGCGCGGCGGCGCTGGTGATCCATTGCGATTCGCCGCTAGCGAGCGCGGTATGCCCATCCAGACTGACACCCAGCTTGACCCGCAGCCACGGCCGGCCACGTTCGATGCGGGCAAAGAAGGCGCGATTGAGCTGGCGCGCCTGCGTCTCCATCAAGCCCGATTGCACATCGATGGCGGCGGCGCGCAGTTTGTCGAAACCGGCACCATCCACCTGCGGGAACGGGTCACGCATCGCCGCGATGACCTTGGTCACGCCTGCATCGATCAACGCATCGGCGCACGGCCCGGTGCGGCCGGTGTGGGCGCAAGGCTCAAGCGTGACGTAGACGGTCGCGCCACGTGCGGCTTCACCGGCTGCCTGCAGCGCATGGATTTCCGCATGCGGGCCACCGGCACGTTGATGCCAGCCTTCGCCGACAACCTGCCCATCCTTGACCAACACGCAGCCGACCATCGGGTTGGGCTTGGTGGTGTACAAGCCGCGCTCGGCCAGGCGCAGCGCGCGCGCCATCATTTGGTGGTCGAAGGTGGAAAACTCAGTCGCGGACATAACGTGCATTCGAGTTGCCGAAGAGACTGTCGACATGAACCAAGCTGCCGTCATCCAAGCGTTCCAAGTGCATCTGCAGGATGCGTGGCGTGCCATCGTCATCACCATCCGCATTGATCTGCACGCTGACCAAGTGGCCCGGCGCGACATCCAGCTCCATTTCGCGCTGAACCGTATCGCCCTCACCACTGATCACAACCACCCCGGCCACGTGTTGCCCTGCTGGCAGAAGACCCACACTCCAGCGCGCGGCTTCGCCATGCTCAACCGACTCCTCGATGGTTTCCAGCTGTTCTTCGCCGCTCGTCCGGGCGATCAGCAGGTTGCATTCGACACAACCACCCTCGCGCGTCATCAGCTTGAACGCCACGGCTTGTGGGTGCGTGATGGCGGGCTTCAGCGCCGTCGGCACATCGAGCGGAATCGGTGTGACGCCGACCAGCGCGATGCGTCGGGCCAAAGCGTCTTCCGCGTCATCGGCCTGCAAATACAACGACGGCGGGTCATAGACGTAATCGCCCTGCACCACCTTATCCAGATTGCCCACCGACAACTGCCATGTGAAGCGCCCGGTGTTGCTTAAACGCAGGTGCGCGGCGGTTTCCATGACGCCATGCAGTTGATAGTCGCCAGCGACCTCGGCCAGCACGTCCGGGCTTTGCCCTGGGGGTTTGGGTTGGGCGAATGGCGCACCCATGAAAGCGCTCGCCATTGCGGCCATCCACAGGCAACGCATCATCATCATCATCTTCTTCTTCATGGCTTCTTGTCTGCGCCTGTGGCGCCCGGCGTAGCCAACAGCGGCAGCTGGCCTTCGCCCGGGATATCACGCTGCAAACGATCCAGTTCGTCGCGGAAATCCTCGACATCCTTGAAGGCGCGATACACCGAGGCAAAGCGCACGAAGGCGACTTGATCAAGCCGACGCAAGGCCTGCATCACGAATTCACCGATCCGCCGCGCCGGCAATTCACGTTCGGCGGTCATGCGCAGATCGTGGATCACCGCACGCATCGCGGCTTCCACTTGCTCCTCGCCCACCGGCCGCTTGTGCAGGGCGCGGTCGAAACTCTGGCGCAATTTGCGTGCATCAAACGGCTGCCGGCTGCCATCGGATTTGATGATCACCGGCAGTTTCAGCTCGATGGTTTCCAGCGTTGAAAAACGCTCGCCGCAGGCCTCGCAACCGCGACGGCGACGGATGGTCGCGCCATCGTCACTCACCCGTGAATCGGTCACCCGGGTGTTTTCATGCTGGCAATACGGGCAGTGCATCAGCGCGTGTGAGAGCGCGGTGCGCGCATCCGTGGCGCTACGCGGAAAGCGGCGACGCGCACACTGACGCTGGTAATCGGCTGGCCATCCACCTGCGCTGGCTGATAGGTACTGGCCAACGCCTGACGACGCACCGCCGCATCCATCCCCATCCGCGTGTTGCAGAGGATTTCCGCACGCAGCGGCTTGCCTTCCGGCGAGATCAACACCGCCACCACGGTGAACGAGTTCTGCGGATCCATCCCGCGTGGCGGGTGCATCGGGGCCAGCTGCACGACCTCCGGGCCAGCTTGGCTTGCAGGCGATGATGGCTGCGGTTGCGCCGGCCAATCATCGCCAAACACCTCGCCCAGCGTCTTGCCGGGGAAACGCTCCATATCGCCCGGCTTGCACGCGATTGGGCGATCACGCTGTGCCGGGTCCATGTAATCGCGCCTGGAGGAAATATCCTCGGCCAGCACACTGGCCGGCACCAGCATGCTCAACGACAGGGCGAACAACAGCGCAGCACGCATGGCTCAGTCTCCGTACACCGGGAATTCGGCGCATTGCTTCTCGACGTTATCGCGCACACCGGCAATCACACTTTCATCGTTCGGGTTATCCAGCACATCGCAGATCCAATGCGCCAGCGCCACGCAATCGGGCTCCTTGTAGCCACGGGTGGTGACCGCCGGGGTGCCGATACGCAGACCCGAGGTGACAAACGGCTTTTCCGGGTCGTTCGGCACCGCATTCTTGTTGACGGTGATATGCGCCAGCCCCAACGCGGCCTCGGCATCCTTGCCGGTGATGCCTTTGCCGATCATATCGACCAGCATCAAATGGTTCTCGGTGCCGCCGGACACGATCTTGTAGCCGCGCGCGATGATGACCTCGGCCATCGCCTTGGCGTTCTTCACCACCTGCGCTTGGTAATCCTTGAACGCCGGCTCCAGCGCTTCTTTGAACGCCACCGCCTTGGCCGCGATCACATGCATCAGCGGGCCGCCTTGGATGCCGGGGAACACGATCGACTGCAGCTTCTTGCTGTATTCCTCGAATTTGTCGCCGGCACCGGCCAGGCTTGCAACGATGATCCCGCCGCGCGGGCCACGCAGCGTCTTGTGCGTGGTTGAAGTCACCACATGCGCATGCGGCAACGGGCTGGGGTAGACACCGGCCGCCACCAACCCGGCAACATGCGCCATATCGACGAAGAAGATCGCGCCCACCTTGTCGGCGATCTCGCGCATGCGCTTCCAATCCACCACTTGCGAATACGCACTGAAGCCACCGACCAACATCTTCGGCTGATGCTCCACGGCCAGCCGCTCGACCTCGTCGTAATCGATCAGGCCTTGATCGTTGACGCCGTATTGCACCGCATTGAACAGCTTGCCGCTGGCATTGACCTTGGCCCCGTGGGTCAAGTGGCCACCATGCGCCAGTGACATGCCCAGAATGGTATCGCCCGGCTGCAGCAACGCCAGAAACACCGCCTGATTGGCCTGCGAGCCCGAATGCGGCTGCACATTGGCGTAATCGGCGCCATACAGCGCCTTCAGCCGGTCGATCGCCAGTTGCTCGGCAACATCGACATACTCGCAACCACCGTAATAGCGCTTGCCCGGGTAACCTTCGGCGTACTTGTTGGTCAGCTGGCTACCCTGCGCGTACATCACCCGCGGGCTGCAATAGTTTTCCGACGCGATCAGCTCGACGTGGGATTCCTGCCGCCCCACTTCACGGGCGATGGCGACCGCAAGCTCAGGGTCGAATTGGGCGATCAGATCACTGCGCTTGAACATGCCGGCTCCGGGTGAGGGAAAGCGCCCAGTTTAGCGTGTGGCCGATGCCCGGCACCAATACCAGCAGCCTGATTCAGGATGGCCTCGGATACCGGGCTGACGAGACAGGCCAGCTGAAAGCGCGCAGCCGATGGGATATGGTCAACCGTCAATCACTTTGATTGCAATCGGCGATAGCCAAGGTGGACGTATGCGCAGCAACGCACTGACAAGATTGGCCCTGACCATGCTTCTGGTCGGCTCCAGCGCGGCCAGCACCGCAGCCGAGCCTGCCATTTACAATGTCATGGTTGCCCAGAAACTGACCTGCTCAGACAACCCGGCAAGCATCGCCACACGTATACATCCAGAACGCGCGACAATCCAAACCAGCGGGAAACTGCACGTAGGCAATACGGGTTATTGGGTCGATTTCAACGCTATTCCCGGCTACCGCGACTGGACTGCAGTGACCCGCTTTCATGCCACCGACCGGGGCGTGGACGACAATTATGTATTACTCAGCCGGACCGGCATGCCGCCATTTGATGCTGCCTATGTGTCACATCCCGGACGATTGGTACTCCTATGCTGCCTGTGAAACAGCTCA
>JAUNTK010000140.1 GCA_030538735.1 Pseudomonadota bacterium | reverse complement strand
CAGAACCCGCAATCGGCGTCATCCTTGGGCGAGGCCCTGCGCGACGCGCTCTTGGGTTGATTTGCGCCTCTGCGTGCATCAGTTCGGCAGGCTGAGGCCTGCTGAATGCAGACTGTCACGTGAATGACCAAACAGAGACTGACCATGAAGCCGACATCCCTGACCACACTGGCACTCGTCTTGTCGCTGGCCTCAACCACTGTGCTCGCGCAAAGCCCACAGGCGTCCACCGCACGGGTGGCGCCGATGTTGCTTGACTATGAGCAGGCCATCGTCGACGGTGATCTGTGGCAGCGCCCTGGCCTTGGTGGGCGTGATCGCAGCATCGTTACCATGGCCATCCTGGTCGCGCGTGGTCAGTCCGATTTGTTGCCGGGTGAGTTTTCACGCGCTCTGGACAACGGGGTAACGGCTGCGGAAATCTCCGCGATCATTACCCATCTGGCTTTTTACGCTGGCTGGGGCAATGCCGTCATGGCCGCGCGGGTCGCCATGCCGCTTTATGAAGCACGTGGAATCACCCCCGAAATGACTCGCGTTGCCGGTCAGCGTCGCCTGCCGCTGGATCTGGCAGCGGAGGATGCGCGTGAGGCCAATGTGCAGCAAGCACATGGCAACACTGCGCCGGGGGTTGTGGACTACACGCGCGATGTGTTGTTCCGTGATCTTTGGTTGAGGCCCGAGCTTGCGCCGCGCGATCGCAGTCTGGTTACTGTCAGTGCATTGGTCGGCAATGGGCACAGTGCGCAGGTCGGCTTTCATCTGAATCGTGCGATGGATAACGGGCTGAGTCGTGAGCAGGCCTCCGAAGCACTGACCCAGATGGCGTTCTATGCCGGTTGGCCGAATGTCTTTTCCGCGATGAGCGTATTCGGTGAGGTTTTCGAAAGCCGCACACCCTGACCCGTCCGCCCTGTTGTTTCGCTGATTTGCCCCAGACCACGATGAAAATGAAAACGACCCCGGTATTTGCTGTGTGCCTGCTGCTTTCAGGTATCGCCGCTGCCAAGGACCCGACACAGATCACACGCAATGGCAGTCAGCCATCGGTGGTCGGGTCGACCGAGCATTTCGTTGGTACCGCATTGATCGAACCGGTGTTCGATCGGCTTGATGAACGTGATGTCTCCATCGGAAAAGTCACCTTCATGCCGGGCGCGCGCTCCCACTGGCACAGCCACCCACGTGGCCAGACCTTGATCGTGCTCAGCGGGCAGGGCTGGACGCAGGCACAGGGCGGGGCACGCCATGTGATGAACGCCGGCGATGTCGTGTGGTGTCCGCCCGGGGTCAGGCATTGGCACGGGGCCACGGCCACGACCGCCGTCACCCACCTTGCCGTGCAGCAGTCCGAAGGACAGATCAACGTGGATTGGCACGAGCCGGTCAGCAGCGAGATCTATCTGGCCCGGTAGCTGCACGCCGACAGACCCCCACATGAAGGAGGACATCTTCCATGGACGCATCGCGTCGTGCAGCCTTGAAGGCGGCAAGTCTGATCCCGGCGTTGCCAGTGACTGGCTGGCTCATGGCCTCACCTGCGTCATCCACGGACGCTTCACCCATGCAACTGTCGCACAGTGATCGCACCATGAAGCTGATCTGCGTCGAGGAACATGTTCTGGATGCGGACATCGGTCGTGCCGGTGCGCCACTGGCATTGGCACAAGCCCCGTATCTGCCGGACTGGGGCCGTCGCGTGACCGATGGGAAAACCGCCGACAACTCCCGCCCGCATGTCCTGGCGGCTGCGGAATCGGCGCGTCTTGGGTTGGACATGGGGGCAGGGCGTCTGGCTGACATGGATCGGGCCGGCATCGACATGCAAGTGCTTTCCTATGGGGGCTTTCCCCAGCTTCTTCCCGCCGCACAGGCCATCGAACTGTGCCGTGCGGCCAACGACCGGCTGGCGGGAGCCATCGCCGCGCACCCTACGCGCTTCTCGGGATTTGCCACGCTGCCATGGCAGGCGCCGGAGGCTGCCGCACAGGAGATGCAGCGTGCGGCACGCATGGGCCTGAAGGGCGCCTTGATCAATGGTCGTCCCGGTGATGACTTCCTGGACGCGCCACGCCATGGGCCAATCCTCGGGGTGCTGAATGAACTGCGCCTTCCACTGTTCGTCCATCCGGGGTTGCCGCTGCCACAGGTGCAGCGGCCCTACTACGGAGGGTTCGACCCCGAGGTGACTGCACGTCTGTCGATGTTCGGTTGGGGCTGGCACAACGAGGCGGGTGTGCTGACCTTGCGTCTGCTGTTGTCTGGAGCGTTCGACCGCTTTCCCCAACTGCAGGTGATCAGTGGGCACTGGGGCGAGATGGTGCCGTTCTATCTGCAACGGCTGGAGGATGCCATTCCGCAGGAAGCGTCCGGGCTGTCGCGAGGTATCGTCCAGACCTACCGCGAACATGTCTACGTCACCCCTTCGGGCATGCTGACAGAACCACACTTTCGCTTCATCCTTGAGGTGATGGGTGCGCAGCGCATCCTGTATTCCGTGGACTACCCGTATCAAAGCCTCGATGGCGTGCGCTCGTTCCTGCAGCACGCGCAGATCAGCGAAGGTGACCGAACCGCCATTGCGCAGGGCAATGCCGAGCGCCTGCTGGGAGTTTCCGCATGAAGCGCTGGTGTTTGGCATTGCTGCTGGCGCTGTTTTCCCTTTCCTCACGCGCCGAAAATGCCATGAACCCCCATGTGCCGCTGATGCGGATGTTCGAATTCACGCTCGCTCCCGAGCAGGTCGCCATCTTCATGGCCGCTGGTGAGCGCAATGTCCGTGACTCGGTACGCGAAGAGCCTGGGGTGTTGTCGATGTTCGTGGCCGCCGACAGGGATGAACCCACCCGGTTGTATGTCATCGAGGTCTATCGCGACCAAGCGGCGTATGATTCGCACCGCCAGTCCCCTCATTTCCTGGCTTTTCTTGAGGGTATCGAGGGTCGGTTGCTGTCACGTCGGGTCATCGAGACCACACCGCTGATGCTGGGAGCCAAAGCGTTCGAGTGGTCGGGAGATTGGTAAGCGGGAAACGGTACTGCTTGGCCGCCTTGCTTTCACAATTCTGCCGAGGGGTGGCGGAACTGGCGGATGCGGATCGATCCGGCGTTTGCAACACTGTGTTACTACCGGGAGCGTTACTTTGGCAGGCTTTGCGTTACAATGACGCGCTTCCCAAGCCACCGGACCCCCTATGCTCCGCATCCTGGCCGAAGCGCTCACCTACGACGACGTCTCGCTCGTCCCGGCGCATTCCATCGTCCTGCCCAAGGACGTCTCGCTCGTCGCTAAGCTCACCAATACCTTGCGCCTGAACCTGCCGATCGTCTCGGCGGCAATGGACACGGTGACCGATGCGCGCCTCGCCATCGCCATCGCCCAGCTGGGCGGCATCGGCATCCTGCACAAGAACATGACGTGGCAGGAACAAGCCGCGAGCGTGGCACGGGTCAAGAATTTTGAATCCGGCATCATCCGTGAACCGCTGACCGTCACCCCGGATACCACCATCGGTGAGGTGATCAAACTCACCCGCGCCCGCAATATCTCCGGTGTGCCGGTGGTGGATGAAAACGGCCAACTGGTTGGCATCGTCACCGGCCGCGACATGCGCTTCGAGAAGAAGCTCGACGACCCGGTCTACAACATCATGACCCGCAAGGACAAGCTGGTCACGGTCAAGGAGGGCGCCAGCGATAGCGAAGTGCTGGATTTGTTCCACAAATACCGCATCGAAAAATTGCTGGTGGTCAACGACGAATTCGCCCTGCGCGGCCTGATCACGGTCAAAGATGTGCAGAAGAAACGCGACAACCCCAACGCTGCATACGATATCGACGAGCAGTTGCTGGTGGGTGCCGCGGTTGGCGTCGGCGGCGATACCGAGCAGCGCATCGAGGCGCTGGTGGATGCGGAAGTCGATGTCATCATCGTCGATACCGCGCACGGCCATTCGCAGGGTGTGATCGAGCGCGTGGCCTGGGCCAAGAAGAACTACCCGAAGCTGCAGGTGATCGGCGGCAACATCGTTACCGGCGATGCCGCGCTGGCACTGATGGATGCCGGTGCGGATGCGGTCAAGGTGGGGGTCGGCCCCGGTTCGATCTGCACCACGCGCGTCGTTGCCGGCGTGGGCGTGCCGCAGATCACCGCTATTTCGATGGTGGCCGACGCGCTGCAGGATCGCATCCCGCTGATCGCCGATGGCGGTATCCGCTATTCCGGTGATCTGGGCAAGGCACTGGCGGCCGGTGCATCCACCATCATGATCGGCGGGCTGTTTGCCGGCACCGAGGAAAGCCCGGGCGAAACCGAGCTGTTCCAGGGCCGCAGCTACAAGAGCTATCGCGGTATGGGCAGCCTGGGCGCGATGGAGAAAGGCTCGAAGGATCGCTATTTCCAGGATTCATCCGATGCCGACAAGCTCGTGCCGGAGGGCATCGAAGGCCGCGTGCCGTATCGCGGGCCACTCTCGGCCGTCGTCCATCAGCTTGCCGGTGGCCTGCGCGCAACGATGGGCTATGTCGGCTGCGCCAGCGTCGAGGAAATGCGCAAGCTGCCGCAATTCGTCAAGGTCAGCGGTGCCGGCCAGCGCGAATCGCATGTGCATGATGTGCAGATCACCAAAGAGCCGCCGAATTATCGGGCCGGGTGATGGTTATTCGGCGTGCCGTCCGCGATGCGACGCACGCCGCATCACTTGCAGTCACCAAGATAGCGCGCTAAAGTAGTCAATATAACTACTTGTGAGTTGGGAGGTGCGAAATGGATGAGCCCATCACGTCTGCCGATGCCAACCGGCACTTTTCCAAGTTGCTGCGCGGCGTGCGCGAGGAACACGCCAGCTACGTGGTGACCTCGCATGGCAAAGCGGTTGCACGCATCGTGCCTGTCGAAAACGACAGTGCCGCCCGCAAGCATGCCCGCGCCATGCTGTTGCAGCGCTTGGCCCGCCAACCCGCACTGGGTTTGGCACGCATCAGTCGCGATGATTTGTACCAGCGCGGCCGATGAGGGTCGCGCTCGATACCAATGTGCTGGTGTATGCCGAAGGCATCCACGATGCCGGGCGGCAAGCGGCCGCACTGGCATTGATCCAACAACTGCCCGCCAACGACACCTGCGTACCGGTGCAGGCATTTGGCGAACTCTTCAACGTGCTAACGAAAAAGGCCAGCTGGCCGCACCATCGCGCACGCGAGGCGATTTTGGCCTGGCGCGATATCTTCCTTGCCATTGATACCGATGAAGACGTGCTGCTATCGGCCATCGATCTTGCCACCGATCATCAAATGTCGGTCTGGGATGCGATCATGATTGGCTGCGCCGCACGCGCCAAATGCCGCCTTCTGCTCTCCGAGGATTTGCAGGATGGCTTCACATGGCAGGGCGTGACTGTGGTCAACCCGTTTGCCGATAACCCACACCCGCTGTTGCAGGCCGTCTTGGCTGGCGCAGCATCCACCCCACCCGAATGAAGCCACGCCCGTGACCGCCAATATCCATAACGACAAAATCCTGATCCTCGATTTCGGCGCGCAGTACACCCAGCTGATCGCGCGGCGCATCCGCGAAATCGGCGTGTACTGCGAAATCTGGGCGTGGGATCATGACCCGGCCGAGATCGCGGCCTATGGTGCGAAGGGCATCATTCTTTCTGGTGGCCCGGAATCGACCACGCAGGCCAACGCGCCGGCCGCGCCGCAGCAGGTGTTTGACCAACACGTGCCGCTGCTTGGCATCTGCTACGTCATGCAGACGCTGGCCGTGCAATTGGGCGGCGAGACCGAGGCCGGCAACCAGCG
>JAUNTK010000139.1 GCA_030538735.1 Pseudomonadota bacterium | reverse complement strand
GAAAAGCGCTACGCGCTAAGCGGCAAGTAGATGTCTAGGAAACTCTGGGCTGCTCGGTTGGCGAATTTGTCGATGGCCGGCATCCAAACCCGGATCAACCGCCGCCCAGCCCCAAGCCGGACAAACCCGCTGAGAAACCCGCTGGCGACCAACCCGAACAGCCCCACTAAATTGCTGCATCGCAGCTTTCCCCATACCGCCCAGCATGGGATAAACAATGCCCGTTTGCGTCCGCTGCGGCACCCCTACTCAGGAGAGAGAAATGCGCAAGACCCTGTTTGCCCTCGCCCTTGGCCTCGCCGCCGTGCCGATGATGGCCCAGGCCCAGCAATCGCCAATTGGCAAGTGGACGACGCTTGATGATGAAACCAACAAGCCGATGACCGTGGTCGAGGTTTATCAGGCGCAGAATGGCACGCTGGCAGCAAAGGTGGTCGAGAACATCGCCGCGCCGCCGACCTGCGCCAAGTGCAGTGGCAGCAATAAGGGCAAATCGATCATCGGTATGCCGGTGTTGTGGAACTTGAAAAACGAAAACGGTACGTGGGGCGGCGGCAACGGCCTCAAGCCATCGACCGGCGACAGCTTTCGCGCCAAATCGGTCGAGGTGATTGAAGATGGCAAAAAGCTCAAGGTCACCGGCTGCAAAGGCCCGTTCTGCCGCAGCGCGACGTGGGTTCGCCACTAAGCCCAGCGCAGCACCAATGCAGCATTTCCACGAGGCCCGGGCAACCGGGCCTTGTTTTTGCCCGCTGCAGCGCGTGCGATAATCATCGGCCGTTTTTGCCGATATCGCGCCCATGCCCCGCCAAGCCTTCGTCACCTGCGCCCTGCCCTATGCCAACGGGCCGCTGCACCTCGGCCATTTGGTTGGCTACATCCAGGCCGATATCTGGGTGCGCGCGCGCCGCATGGCGGGCGAAACGGTGCACTTCGTCTGCGCCGATGACACCCACGGCACGCCGATCATGCTGGCTGCTGAAAAGGCCGACACCACGCCCGAGGCCTTCATCGCCGGTATTCAAGCCAGTCACGAGACGGATTTCGCCGCCTTCCATGTCGATTTCGATCATTACGATTCCACCAACTCGCCGCGCAACCGCGCGCTGACCGAATCGATCTACGCACGCCTTGAGGCCAATGGCCATATCGGCAAGCGCACCGTCTCGCAGTTGTTCGACCCCGAGCGCGGCATGTTTTTGCCTGATCGCTACGTCAAGGGCATCTGCCCGAATTGCGGTACACCCGACCAGTACGGCGACAACTGCGAGCATTGCGGCGCAACCTATTCGCCGACCGAGTTGAAAGAACCGAAATCAGTCGTCTCTGGCGCCACCCCGGTGCTGCGCGATTCCGAGCATTATTTCTTCGAGCTTGGCCAGTTTGAAGTCTTCCTGCGCGGCTGGCTGCAGGGCGATGTCGCGGTGCCAGGCGTCAAGGCCAAACTGGCCGAATGGCTTGATGGCGAAGGCGGCCTGCGCGCGTGGGATATCTCGCGCGATGCGCCGTACTTTGGCTTTGAAATCCCCGGCGCACCGGGCAAATATTTTTATGTCTGGCTGGATGCGCCAATCGGCTATCTATCCAGCTTCCAAGCCTTGTGCGAACAACGCGGCCTTGATTTCGATGCTTTTCTGACGCCCGATAGCAGCGCCGAAATGCACCACTTCATCGGCAAGGACATCGTCAATTTTCATGGCTTGTTCTGGCCTTCCGTGCTGCACGGCGCTGGCCTGCGCGCACCGACCCGGCTGCATGTCAACGGCTATCTCACCGTTGATGGTGCCAAGATGTCAAAATCGCGCGGCACCTTCGTGATGGCGCGCACCTGGCTTGACCACGCGCTGCCGCCGGAAGCCCTGCGCTATTACTTCGCCGCCAAAACCTCGGGCGGGGTGGATGATCTCGATCTCAACCTCAGCGATTTCGTGCAGCGCGTCAACAGCGATATCGTCGGCAAATTCGTCAATCTGGCCAGCCGCTCGGCCGGCTTCATCGGCAAGCGCTTCGATGGCCAGTTGGCCGATGCCCTACCAGAGCCGGCGATGTATGCCGATTTCATCCATCGTCTGGCCGCGATCCGCAGCGCCTACGCCAACAACGATGCCGCGCAGGTGCTGCGCCTGACGATGACGCTGGCCGACGAGGCCAACAAATACATCGACGAGAAAAAGCCGTGGGTGATCGCCAAACAAGAAGGCAGCGATGCCGAATTGCAGGCCGTCTGCACCCAAGCACTCAACCTGTTCCGCGTCTTGGCGCTGGCGCTGGCACCGGTGTTGCCGAAAACCGCCGAGCGCGTCGCCGCCTTTATGGCCGCACCGTTGGCCGGCTGGAATGATTGCGATGCCCCGCTGCTCGCCCACCGCATCGAGGCCTACCAACCGCTGTTTACACGTATCGAAACCAAAACCATCGACGCCATGACCGAAGCCAGCAAAGAAACCCTCAAGTCCAGCACCGATACCACGCCGGCCGCCGACACCGCACAGCCTGCACAGCCCGCCCACATCAGCATCGATGATTTCGCCAAGCTCGACCTGCGCATCGGCAAGGTGCTGGAATGCGGCTTTGTTGAAGGCTCGGACAAACTGCTGCGTTTCAAACTCGATGCCGGCGATCTGGGCGAACGGCAGATTTTCTCCGGCATCCGCGCCAGCTACGCCGAGCCAGAAAAATTGGTGGGCCGCAGCGTAGTGTTTATCGCTAACTTGGCCCCGCGCAAAATGCGCTTCGGCATCAGCGAAGGCATGATCCTCTCGGCTGGCTTCGATGGCGGCGCACTGGCCTTGCTGGATGCCGATAGCGGCGCGCAGGCTGGCATGCCGGTGCGTTGAGGCAAACGCGCCCACGCAGCGGATAGATCTGGCGTTGACGATCGACGCCTGCCCAGCGATGACCACCCGCATCCCCCTCGTCGAACGCATCGACCGCCTATTGCCGCAGACCCAGTGCGGCCAATGCGGTTACCTGGGCTGCCGCCCGTATGCCGAAGCACTGGCCGATGGCAAGGCCGATATCGACCACTGCCCGCCCGGTGGCGATGCCGGTGCCCGCGCATTGGCGCAATTGCTCGGCGTCGCCGCGAAGCCCTACGACCGCACACGCGGCGAGCACAAACCCAGCATCGTCGCCACGATTATCGAAGCCGACTGCATCGGCTGCACCAAATGTATCCAAGCCTGCCCGGTCGATGCCATCGTCGGCGCATCGAAATTGATGCACACCGTCATCGCCCCGCTATGCACCGGCTGCGAGTTGTGCATCCCCCCCTGCCCGGTCGATTGCATCGTGATGATTGCGGCTGACTGAGCGGCTTTTGCATTTGATTGATGCAGCAAAACACTCTCAGCACGTCGGTGCCAGGCGCCACGCGGGACCGTACGCCACATGGGTGAGTATGGGGCGCTTACGCGGTGGCCAGCCGCGTGCCCCAATCGAACGCCCGGAGCGCTGCGACGGGCCGGACCGCGAAGCGGTGGCGTCCGAGCCTCCAAGGATGGGTTTACGGCGTGTCCCGTGGGGCGCCTGGCACCGGCGTATAGCGACAGACGTACAGAAGCAAAAGTAGAAAAGCCATCACCTCAATCCGGCCCGGCAACACCTGGAGACCGTAGGCTACCTTTATCGCCCCGCACACGCCGTGCATATCCGCTCGATGCGATACCCCGCGCGTTCCAGCATTGCCAGCAAGCCGTCATCGCCCAACAGGTGCATGGCACCGACCACCACCAGGCTGCGTTCGCGGCCAGGCTGTTGCAGGCGCGCTTCAAGCTGCGGCAACCACGCCCGGTTGCGGTCAACATTGATTACCCGGTACAGACGCGGATAGTCATCGCGCATGCTGTTGACGCTGTCCTCCAGCAAGCGATCAGCATCGCCGCGCCGCCACGCCGCATGCAGGGCGATGATGTGCTGGCTGCCGGCAGCGGCGGAATCCAGCGCCTCCTCCAGCATCTGCAATTGCTCATCACGCTGCATGCCATCGAGCATGGCGATCTGCGCATCGCCACTTTCAAGCCCGGCCACCGCCTTGCCGGCCGCCAACGCACGCTGCGCCAAATAGCGATCCAGCCCGTGCTCGGCGTGCATGTCGATCGTCTGCATCGATGTCAGGCTGACCATGATCGCGGCGAACCACGGCTTGAACAGTTGAAACATCGGTGCGGCCACGCCCTGCTCGGTCAATGCCGCTTGATGCTGATCAGCCCAAGCATCGAACTTGGCGTTCAAGGCCGGTGACAGATCATCATGCAGCTGGCGGCCGCCACGCTGGGCCGCCGCCGCCATCATCTTGCCGGCCAATTCGGCCGAGACCAACTCATCCGGGGCGATCTCGAATACCACGCTGCTGGCGCGCGCAAAGGCCGCCTCGACATCCACCGACAACGGGTAATCATCCGCGCGCAGCACATGGAAGGAACCGAGCAGATACAGGCAGTTGTCGCTACCGCAGGCCTGCCACAACAGCGGCAACGGCGGCGCGGGCGTGGCCGGTTTGGCCGCCAGCCACGGGCTGGCGATGAGCAAAACAAGTGCCAGCAAGTACGATTTCAACATCATCAGCGCCCGCGCAAAAACCAGCGATCAATCTCGCCCAGCGTGAAGCGGGTCCAGGTTGGCCGGCCATGATTGCATTGCGCGCTGCGCTCGGTGGCTTCCATCTCGCGCAGCAGTGCGTTCATTTCCGGCACGCTCAAACGGCGATTGGCACGCACACTGCCGTGGCAGGCCATCGTCGCCAACAAGTGGTCGCGCGCCTCGGCCACGCGCGGGCTGTGGCCGTGCTCGACAAAATCAGCCAGCACATCGCGCACCAACGCTTCGGCATCACCACTGGCGAGCAGCGCCGGGATCGCACGCAGTAACAGCGATTGTTCGCCGCTGCGCATCAGGTCGAAACCCAGCGCGGCCAACGCCTCGGTTTCGCGTTCGACCATGTCGGCCTCGCGGTTGGATACCGCCAGCGCAATCGGCACCAACAACGGTTGCAGGCGCAGCCCTTCGCCATCGAACGCGGTTTTGAGCTTTTCGTAATTGATCCGCTCATGCGCGGCGTGCATGTCGATCACCACTAAACCTTCCGCGTTTTCGGCCAGCACATAGATGCCGTGCAATTGGGCGATGGCGAAGCCAAGCGGCGGGATTTCGCCACCTTCGGGCAGCTGGGCAGGCGGCGCGACAGTGCCGTGCGAAGACACGACACTCTGCATCGCGGCTGATACCCTGCCATACAACGCGGCATACGCGGCCGGCGCTTCGGCCACCCGCAACCCCAGCGGCGATTGCGGGCGCGGCCAGCGATCAAAAGGCAGCGATTCAACCGCCGATTGCCCATCCGTCTGGCCGCCGAGCGGTGTGACTTCGGCCGCATCGGTCGGTGTCGCCACCATGCCGGCGCGAGTTTCGGCCAGCGCATCCTTCAGCGTGCGATAGACAAAATCATGGATCAGGCGCGAATCGCGAAAACGCACCTCGTGCTTGGCCGGATGCACATTGACATCGACCCGGCGCGGGTCAAGCTCCAGAAACACCACATAGGCCGGCTGCCGGCCGTGATACAGCACATCGGCATAGGCCTGCTTGACCGCATGGGCGATGCTGCGATCACGCACCGAGCGGCCATTGACGTACAGATATTGCTGATCGGCACTGGGCCGGTTATAGGCCGGTTGCGCGATCCAGCCGGATAAACGCAGGCCAGCGGCCGCGTGCTCGATGGCGATGGCATTGCGGGTGAACTCCTCGCCCAATGCCTGGATCAGGCGGTCGTCGGCGATCAGCGCATCATCGCCGCCGCGATAACGCCGACTGGCCTTGCCGTTGTGGCTCAGCCGCAATTCGACA
>JAUNTK010000003.1:25166-39147 GCA_030538735.1 Pseudomonadota bacterium | reverse complement strand
TCAAGAACCGCCGCGACCGCCAACGCGATCGTTATCGCGATGGCATGCCCGATGACGGCGGCCAGCAAGACAATTTTGAAGCACGCCCACACCCGCAGGTGCCGGAAGGCTTCCCGACCTATTCGCTGGGCGATTTGAAGCGCATGCCCGCGCCGAAGTTGCTGGATATCGCCGAGCAGTTGCAGATCACCGATGGTGTGGCGCGCGCGCGCAAGCAAGACATCATCTTCAGCATCCTCAAAATCCTGACCCGCCACGGCGAAGGCGTCGCCGCCGATGGCGTGCTGGAAATCCTGCCCGATGGTTTTGGCTTCTTGCGCGCCGCCGAGGCCAGCTATCTGGCCGGCCCGGACGATACCTATATCAGCCCCAGCCAAATCCGCCGCTTCAACCTGCGTACCGGCGACCACATCAGTGGCCGCATCCGCTGGCCGAAGGATGGCGAGCGCTACTTCGCGCTGAATATCGTCGATACCATCAATGGCGAGCCGATCGAGGCCAGCAAGAACAAGACGCTGTTTGAAAACCTGACCCCGCTGTTCCCGCGCAAGCGCTTCAAACTGGAGCGTGGCGATGGTTCCAGCGAGGACATCACCGGCCGCATCCTTGATTTGATGGCGCCGCAGGGCAAGGGCCAACGCTCGCTGATCGTCAGCCCGCCGAAAGCCGGCAAGACGATGATGATGCAGCAGATCGCCACCGCGATCACCACCAATCACCCGGAAGTGCATCTGATCGTGCTGCTGATCGACGAGCGCCCGGAAGAAGTGACCGAAATGCAGCGCACCGTGCGCGGCGAGGTGATTTCCTCAACGTTTGACGAGCCGGCCGCGCGCCATGTGCAGGTCGCCGAAATGGTAATCGAGCGCGCCAAGCGCCTGGTCGAACACAAAAAGGATGTGGTCATCCTGCTTGACTCGATCACCCGCCTCGCCCGTGCCTACAACAACGTGCTGCCCAGCTCCGGCAAGGTGCTGACCGGCGGTGTTGATGCCAACGCGATGCACCGCCCGAAGCGTTTCTTCGGTGCCGCGCGCAATGTTGAGGAAGGCGGCAGCCTGACCATCATCGCCACCGCGCTGGTCGATACCGGCAGCGCGATGGACAAGGTGATCTACGAAGAGTTCAAGGGCACCGGCAACTCGGAGGTGCATCTGGATCGCCGCATCACCGAGAAGCGCGTGTACCCGGCCATCGGTGTCAATCTATCCGGCACCCGCCGCGAGGATTTGCTGATCGAACCCGATCTGCTGCAGAAGATCTGGATCCTGCGCAAGCTGATCCACCCGATGGATGAAATCGCGGCGATGGAGTTCCTGCTCGACAAGATGAAGCAGACCAAATCCAACGACGAGTTCTTCGCCTCGATGCGGCGCTGAGCCTCATCTGCATCAAATCACAACGCCTCGGGAAACCGGGGCGTTTGTGTTGGTGCAGATCAGACCGGGTGCATCCGGCTGCGCAATGCGCTGCCATCGCGGTTTCCGCGACGTGTGCGCTCAAACCGCTTCGGTGGCGAGTAACACCACCCGGTTGCGGCCTTCGCGTTTGGCCCGGTACATCGCGGCATCAGCGCGCGACAACCAGCTGACATCATCATCGCCACGCTGCCAGGCACTGAGGCCGATCGATGCCGTCACCGGCACACCCTCGCAGCTCAGCTTGTTTTCGATCAGGCGGCGCAGCGCTTCCATCCGTTCGGTTATCGCGCTGTCGTTGCCGCCCGGCAGCACCAGGACGAACTCTTCGCCACCGATGCGATACACCGAATCCGTCCCGCGAAAATGCTGGGAAAGCAATTCGGCCAAGGCCCGCAATACGCCATCACCGCGATCATGGCCGTGGCGATCATTGATCTGCTTGAAATTATCGATATCAAGCAAGGCCAGTGTGTACTGGCCGCCCTCCACGCCCAGTTGCTTCAGGCATTTTCCGATGCGCCGGTTGAAGGCACGCCGATTCTGCAGGCCGGTGAGCACATCGTGCATCGCCAGACGTTCCAACTCGGCATGCTGGATATTGTTGCGCACGGTAAACGCCCAGGCGAACAACGCCGACATCATCGCGGTGATGAAATAGGAAATGCGCTGGATTGGCACCGCGAAGGCATCACTGACCATACCCGCGGCCACGATCAAGCCCAGCGACATCAGCAGTGAGCAGGTGGCCGAGCGCAGCAGCATGGCATTCACCAGCACGATGCCATAGACCCAGTAGACGCCGGCGGTGAAATCCAATGCCGCGACCAGAATCGTCGCCAGCGCGGCAGAGATCGACACGACCCAGCCCAGTGCCTCGCTCCAGCCCCGGCGCCAGATATACGCCATGCCGGCCAGCAACAGCACCACCATGGCGGAATCGATCGCCGCGATCAGGTATTCGCCACGCAGGCCGCGCCAAACGGCGATCGGCAGCAATGCGCTGATCCCGATTGCGCCCAGCCCGATCAGCAAGGCAAAACGAAAATCCGATTTCATCCGTGCGACGGACATCCTTTCCCCCTTCGGCGCCCCCCCATCGCGAGGCCGACTTATTCTGGCGGAAAACCGGGCTGCGTGCTTTTCAAGCCCGAGAGGCCGTATTCAATCGCCCCTGCGCTCGCGCAGCAGCCGCGCCATCGACAACGAACCCGGGTTGGCGGTGGCCGCAGGAAATTCTGCGGCGATATCGAGAAAACCGCGCATTTGGGCGATTTCACGCGGGCTGCGGTTGAGCTGATCGCGCTGGTTTGGATCGGCGCCCGCGCGCAGCAGGAAGCGCACCACATCTGCCAGCCCATGCAGCGCGGCCAGATGCATTGGCGCAAAACCGCGCTGATCGCGCGCCTGCAACCCGGCACCGACATCCAGTAGGCGCTCGCAGACAGCCAACAACAGGCGTTCATTGCGCGCCGGTGCATCCGGCTCGGCGCGCGCGCCCAACAGCAGCAGCAACGGCGTCACGCCTAGACGGGTTTGCGCATCGGGATCGGCACCGGCCAGCAGCAGGCCATCGAACAGGGCCAGCACTCGCGGCTGGTCATCGCTGGCAAAGGCGAACAACGCGGCACAGTGCAAAGCCTGCAGACCTTCTTCGTCGCTGGCGGCGATATCGGCACCGGCCACCAACAGGCGGGTGGTGATTTCCGGTGAGCCCAGCGCCGCCGCCAACATCAGCATGGTGGCACCGCCGGGCAGGCGCGCATCGACTGCGGCACCCGCTGCCAGCAGGCGTTCGACCACCTGTTGATGGCCACGACTGATCGCGGCAGAAAGCGCGCTGGCACCGCTATCGGCGACCAGATCAGGGTCGGCACCGGCCTGCAGCAATTGCTCGACCAACGCCAGATGGCCGCTACCGGCCGCGCGCAACAAGGCGCTGCACCCTTGTGCATCGCGTGAATCCACCGCAAAGCCCATCATCAGCAGGCGCTCGACCGCAGCCTGCCCGCCACTGGCGGCCGCATTCGGCAGATCGCTGCCTTGCAGCACCCGCCCCGGATGCGGCCAGCCGCGCCAATCCAGCCAATCCGCCGCCTCGCGCTGACCACAGGCCAAGGCGACGCCCATCGCGGTTTGGCCGTCGCTGGCCCGTTGCGCGGGCTGCGCACCGAACGTCAACAGCTGTTTGATAAGCGCCAGATTGCCCTGCCCGGCCGCCAGATGAAGCGGCGTCAGGCCGCGCGGATCGGCCTGATTGGGATTGCTGCCGCGTGCCAGCAGCTCGGCAATCAACTGCGGCCAAGCCAATCGGATTGCCAGTACAAGCGGGCTGTGGCCATTGGCCTCTGCGGCAAAGATGTCGGCACCGCGCGCGATCAATTCAAGCGCCAGCGGCTCGGCGCTTGCCGCGCCAAGGCGTGCATTGAGCGCGGCGGCAAGCAGGCGCGCCAACCCGCCACGCCCGGCTGGCGAAGCAGCGCTTGCCAGCAGCGTTTGCACGGCCTGACGCGATGCCTCGGCGGCGATGCGATCAAACAGGACGAACATCGCGGCATCGCCATCGATATTGCGCGCATCGGCTGTGGCCCCCAGCCGGATCAATAGCGCGATCTGCTCGGGGTGATCGGTGGCCGCTGCCAGCAAGGCGCGATCCAGCTCGCCGGGAGCCAGCAGTGGCAGCAACCGACGGGCGGCGTCGGCATCGCCGACGGCCAGCGCATCGGCCAGCTGTTGCGGCGGCAGTGCTTGCGGTATCGGCTCGGGGCCATCACCCAACGCCCCCGGCACCGGGTAATTGGGATCGATCGCGGCAACCAGATCCCAGCGCGATTGGGCAATGGCGATATCCAGCGCGCTGGCATCGCCGGCATCGCATTGATCGGTGGCGATGCCACGGGTACGCAGCCAATCAACCAGCGTTGGCGTGGCCCTGCCGCTGATCAGCATCAGCATCAACGCATTGCGCCCCTGCCCATCGCTGGTTTGCACATCGGCGCCGGCATCGAGCAGGCTGGCCATCACCTCGCCGTGGCCGCCGCGTGCCGCGAGCAGCCAAGCCGTGTTGCCATCGCCATCACGCTGGCCGATATCGGCACCCGCATCGATCAGGGTTTGCACGATCGCTAGATGACCGGCTTCAGCCGCCAGGTGCAGGGCGCTGTGACCGCTGCGATCAACGCCGTTGACATCCGCCTTGTGCCGCAGCAGCAGGCCTGCCCCGGCAGGATCATCGTCCTCGGTGGTGGCCGCAGCGATCAATACCGGCTGCCCGTTACGCGGCTGGATCGATGCGCCGCGCTCGATCAGAAATTTCGCCAGCCGCCAATTGCCGGCATGACAGGCGATCGCCAGCGGTGATTGGCCGCCGTGATCGAGCGCATCGATTTCGGCGCCGGCATCCAACAGCAAGGCGGCGACGCCGGGATCGGTACTGCGGGCGGCATGATGCAAAGGGCTGCGGCCATCGCCATCGCGCGCGCGCGGATCAGCACCGTTGGCGAGCAGGGTCATCACCGCTTCGGGCCGACCGTGCCAGCTGTCGCGGGTGGCGGCCAAGAGCGGCGTGAATTGCCCGGACATCGCATCCAGCGCCACGCCGCGTTCGATCAAGGCGCGCAGCAGGCGCAGATCAGGCAGCACTACCGCCAGTTGGGCCAGACTGCGTTGATCGCGATCCTGCGCCGGCGGCGCGGCATTGGCATCGGCACCATCGGCAAGCAAGGCCAAAGCGCGATCCACCTTGCCGGCACGGGCGGCGGCGTACAGCAGGGCCGGATCGGGCACGGGTTTGGCGATGATGGCCGGATCGTCGGCTGCGGATTCGACGGGCCGCGGCGGGCGGGCATCGACATCCTCTTGCTCGGCGGCCGGCAGCGGATCGGCGGCCTGATCCCAGAGCGACTCCAGCGTCAGCCGGTCGGCATTGCGCAGGTGCTGCTCCTGCCGTTCGGCCGCCGCCGGCTGCCGCGCCGGGCGGGTCAGCAACACCGGCAAAAGACCAAGCACAGCGGCCAGCCCACTCGCGGCCCAGCGTGCGGCACCTTCCAGCAAACCCGGCACCGACAGCGCCACCGGCAGCGCGAGGAGCAACGCCAATGGCACAGCCACGATCAAGCCACGCCATGCTGCCGGCTGGCTATCGATCAAGCGCCGCACGCCGGCCAAGTCATCTACAGCACCGGACAACAACTTTGGCCACAGCGCCCAACTACGCCAGACCGCCAGCAGCAGCAGACCCGCCGCCGCCGAACTGGCCACGGCCGCCAGCAAGCTGCCGCTGTGTGCCAACCGCCACAACGGCCAAGCCAACAGCACCACAGCCAACAACATGCCTGCCAAGAGCGGCTTGGCGACCAGCGGCAGGCGTTGCGCCCACGGCCGTGCCGCCGGGGCCAAGGCCAAAAGCAATACACCGGGTACCGCCACGGCGAGCGCAAACGGGCCGGCCACGCTCATCGCCAACTGCAACAGCAGCCCCGGCAGCGCCAGCCAGGCCAGACGTGGGGTGCGTGGATCAGGCATCCGTGCCCCAGTCTTCGCTCATCGGATCAACGGCGGCCGACGGCGGAAATTGCAGATGGAAACCGTGTGCCGTCAGATTTTCCATTACCTGCACCGGGTTCTCACGCGCCAGTTTGCGCGCCGGGCTCAGCGCCACCTCCAGCACGAATTGCAGCGGCCCAAGCTGGCTACGCAGCAGTTCAGGCAGGCGGCTGAAGTCACCGCGGGCAGCCAGATACACATAGCTGTCGGCGCGCTTTTGGCTTTTGTAAACGTAGGCAAGCATGGCCGGAAAAACAGGGTTCAAACAGTGATTGTGCGCGAAAGCGCCGACGAGGTGAACTGCCGCTATTGATGAACGTGTTGTTCAACCGGGCTGATTGGACGAAACCCGACCCACGCCATCGCGCCGCCTGCCGACCGTATTCACGGCTTCACATCGATAAGGTTACTGTTCAGCAACCTAGGGTCTCCCCGCTTTTTTGCATGGATATGCCGTGATGAAACGATTCCTAAAATGGTTGGCCGCATTGCTGGTGGTACTGGCGGTGGGCGGCGTGCTGTTCCTGTACTGGCCGCTGTGGCAGCGCAAGCCGCCGCCGCCGCAGAACGCCGAGCCGGTGGACGTGGTGTTGATCGGTGCCGGGATCATGAGCATGACCCTGGCCACCTATTTGCAGGAATTGGAGCCGGATTGGTCGCTGCATCTGTATGAGCGGCTGGATGGCGTCTCGCTGGAAAGCTCGGATGGCTGGAACAATGCCGGCACCGGCCACTCCGGGTTTGCCGAGCTCAACTACACCCCCGAGGGCAAGGATGGCAACATCGAAACCCCGCGCGCGGTGGCCATCGCCGAGCAATTCGAGATCGCCCGCCAGTTCTGGGCCTATCAGGTCGGCCAAGGGCGGATGCAGGCGCCAAACAGCTTCATCAACTCAACCCCGCACATGAGCTTTGTCTGGGGCGATGACAACATCGATTTCCTGCGCCGTCGCCAGGCTGCGCTGGTGACCAACCCGTTGTTTCACGGCATGCAGTTCTCCGATGACCCGGCGCAGATCGCGCAATGGGCACCGCTGATGATGCAGGGCCGCGATCCGGCGCAGCGCGTGGCCGCGACCTGGATGCCGCTGGGTACCGATGTCAATTTCGGCGTGATCACCCGCCAGCTCAACGCCGCGCTGCAACGCACGCCCAATTTCCATCTGCATTTGCAGCATGAAGTGCGCGGGCTGGATCGCAACAGCGATGGCACCTGGACGGTGACCTTCCGCAATCTGGCCGATGACAGCACGCATTCGATCAAGACCCGGCGGGTGTTCATCGGTGCCGGTGGTGCGGCGGTGCAGTTGTTGCAGCTCTCGGGCATTGCCGAGGCCGGTGATTTCGGCGGTTTCCCGGTGGGTGGGCAGTTCCTAGTCACCGAAAACCCCGAGCTGGCGGCGCGCCATGGCGTGAAAGCCTATGGCAAGGCCGAATCCGGCTCGCCGCCGATGTCGGTGCCGCATCTGGATGCGCGCAGGCTTGATGGCAAGGACGTGTTGTTGTTTGGCCCCTTCGCGGTGCAGAACACCCGCTTCCTGAAGACCGGCTCGCGGTTTGATTTGTTCTCCTCAGTCAATAACCACAATGTCACGGCGATGCTGCAAGTCGGCGCAAAAAACCGCGATCTGGTCGGCTATCTGATCCAACAGGGGCGGCTGACCGATCAGGATCGGATGCACGCCTTGCGCCAGTATTTCCCGGAAGCGCGTGATGAGGACTGGCATCTGGTCACTGCTGGCCAGCGTGTGCAGATCATCCGCCGCGACGCGGAAAAGGGCGGCGTACTGGAATTTGGTACCGAAATCGTCACCGATGCCGATGCCAGTTTGGCGGCGTTGCTGGGCGCATCGCCGGGTGCTTCGACTTCACCGAAGATCATGTTGGACGTGCTGGAGCGGATGTTCCCGGCACAGGTGATGACCACCTGGAACGCACGGCTCAAGGAAATCATCCCCTCCTACGGCCAGAAGCTCAACGACAGCCCGGCGTTGACCAACCAGATCCGCGGCATGACCAGCCGCGCGCTCAATCTGCCGTATCTGGAAGTGCCGCTGGCCGATGGCGAGGCACAGCCCGAGCAGGCGGATCAAACCCCGGTCGCCGAGACAGCGCCGGTGCATTGACGCGCTGGCGCTGTCCATCACATCGCACGATTACATCAGGGGCAGGCGACGATAGCCTGCCCCTGATTCGTTTGCTCGGCGGTTGCAGTGCGACTGACTGGCATTTGCCAGATCAGCCGTCAGCCGAAACCGGCCAAATCAAGCCGCATCGGTGCGGAAACAATCTGACCGCGGCACCGTATGCCGGCCGCGGCGGGTCTGATCCAAGAGAGCGATCAAGCCACACCCCGACCGGTGGGTGACGCTCAGCGGCGGACGTGCAATTGCACCTCGACCCGGCGGTTCGGGATCAGGCATTCAAGCAGGGCGGCCCGTGGCTTGACGCCATCACAGGCTTGAACCTGCTCGGCATCGCCCTTGTAACTGCTGTTGATCATGTCGGTGGCGATGCCGCGCGTCAGCAGCAATTGGCGCACGGTCTGTGCGCGTCGCGCGGACAGGCGCTGGTTGTAATCGGAACCACGCCCATCCAGCCGATCGGCATAGCCAACAAGCTCAACCTTGGTCAAGGTCAACCCTTCCTCGCCGATCCGGGCCAATTCCCGATCCAGGCTTTGCAGCGAGTGCGCGCGGATATCGCGCGGGCCGTCGCGGTCGAATTCAAACAGCACGTTGGCGGTCAATACGGTATCGACGGGCAAGGCCACCGGGGCCGGCCCGCATTGACGGGCCAGTGCCTCGGCATCGCTGACCCAATCCTCGGCGATCTGGATATAGGGCTTGGCGTGGCGCCATTGCTGCTGGTTGAATTCATTGCCCGCGTGTACCAGTTCGACTTCACCACAGGCCACGGCCTGCTGCGCGCAGACAAAACCCGGCGTGCCGTGGATCGCGCCCAGACGCTGCCATAGATCTTCGCGCAGGCGTGCGGCATTGTTGACCAGCGGGGTATCCATCGGCAGCGGCGATTGGCCCTGCTCCATGCCGGCCACCAGCTTTTCCGATTCGGTCAATGCCGCCTGCGGAAAGGCGCTGCGGTCATTGCGGCTGTATTCGTGGAAGGACACATCCAGCCAGCACTGGGCCTTGGACAGGTGGTAATCGCGCAACGGCCGGCCGGCATCGTTGAGCGCCTTGATCCGGCCCTGCATCGATTCATAGCTGCGCAGGTCGGCATCGATCGCTTGATCGGTGATCCGCTGGGCCTGCGGGTTGAGTTGGGTCTGCTGGGCATTGGCAGCGAAGGAGGCGGCGGCCAGTGCGGTCACGGCGATCAACAGGGGCTTGGTGGCATTCATTTTCATCAGTCCTCAGCGCGCCGGATAACGATCCGGCGTACGGTAGCGGGCGTCTTCTCGTTGGAACAGGCGTTCGTCGAACTTGAACCGCAAGCGCAGATACGCACCTTTCTGCGTGTATTCGTATCCGGCCAGATCATCATCGCCACGGAACCCGGTGGCGTTGTAGCCCAGCGAGAGCCACAGGTTCTGGCGCAGCAGGCGGCCGACCTCGAAACCGGCCGCGTACTGGTTGGCCCCGGACTGGCCCCGGAAGGCCGAGCCCATCAGGCCGATGTCCCAGTTTTCGGTGATGTCATAGACCACGCGCCCGGAAAAAAGCGTGGCGTTGAAATCGCTGTCGATACGGCTGCCATCCGAGGCCAGCACGCGATCGTTCTGCCATTTCGCCGCGATGCGCCCGGTCAGCCACCACGGCCGTGACGGATGCCAATCGGCATGTGCCGAGACGATATGGGCGCTGCTGCGGACTTCCTGCTGGCCCTCCATGCCGGGCTGGATCCAGCCTACCCCGCTTTCATCGCGCTCGATCTTGTACTCGTAGCGGGCCAGGGCATTGACCCGGTTGGTATCGGTATCCCGATAGGCCAGCCCCACCTGCAAACGATCCTGAAAGACATCGCCACGGCTCTTGTAGCGGGTCTTGAGCAGGTAGTTGCGGGCCAGCAAGGTCCAATCGCGGTCCAGTTTGCGCGCCAACATCAATTGCAGCAGGGTGGTGTTGTAGCGTTCATCGACCGTGGTGCTGGCGATATCACCGGAGATGCGATGCTCCAGCCGCGCGCTGCCGTGCCACAACGGGTTGAGGTAGTACTCGATGGCCACGCCGGCACCGGTACTGTCGGCGATGTTGCCGGCAATCACGTTGGTATGTTCAAGCATGGTGTCCATGCGCAAGCCTTCGCGCAGTTCCCAGCGGTTGCGGATGCCCGAGGCGGTCTGGATATCGCGCCCGGAAACCGCATCGCGTAGGCGATACTCGGAGAACAGCTGGGTATCGCGCATCCAGGTGGTATCCACGCCCAGCACCACCGCATCGGCGCGGCGGCCATCGGCGGTCAGGCTGTTGGGGCCGCCCAGGCCGGTCTGGCGCTCGTAGCGCCCGTACAGACGGCTGCGTTCGAGCAGTTGGTAATCCAGACCCAACGCGACGCGATTGCGATCCTCGCCGCTATAGGATTGCTCGTACTCACCGCCGAGCATCAACCGCTCGTTGGCACGCACGCCGACGCCGATCCGCGCCATGTCCGATGACAGCTTGGTGCCGATCGGCAAATCGCTGGCCAAGCCCTGATTGTTGCCGTTGAGGATGATCGGCAAGCCCGTGGAGGGATCCAGCGGCTGCTGGCCGAAGCCCAGCGCGCCACCTGCGGCACCGGTAGCCCAGCCGCCACTGAGGCCGCCCAGGTTGCCATAGCCGATGTTCGATGCCCACGTGTAGTAACGGCCAACGGTTTCGCGGATCGAGCGCAGGCCGAAATCCACGGTGATCCGCTCACTGGCCTTGATCCGTGCACCGACACTGCCGGCATCGCGTTCACCGCCATCCGGGTTGCGATCTTCACTGCGCAGGGCTTCGGCGTACAGCTGGAAACGCTCGTTGACCTGATAGCGGGTGTTCAATGCGTATTCGCCACGGCCACCGTACAGCGGCGAAGCGGGGTTGTTGAACTCCGGGTCGGATCGCCCGGCAAACAGACGCAGGCCAAAACGCTCGCCTTCGTGACCAAACTCGGCCCGCCAGGCATCGCCCTTGACCCGGCCACTCAAACCCTGCAACGCCGGTGTCCCGTACATGTTGATGGGATTGGTATTGACCTCGCTCTGGGTCTGCGCCGCTTCCAGCATCAACCAGGTGTTCTCGCCAAAACGGTAACCCGCATTGGCGCTGGCCATCCGGAATTCGGCGAACGGATTGCGATCCTCCACCATCGACGCGCCCACCTGGCCGTTTTCGCCCACCCGCAATTGCGCATCACCGCCATACACCATGAACTTCTTGGTGCCTTGATCGACTTCATAGGTGATCCGCAGCGAGACCGGGTTGAGATCGCTGTCAAACGATGACAGGAAGCTGCTGAGCAGGATGCGCCCGGAAAACGGCTCGAAGCTGTAATCCACCAAGCGTGCCAGCGGCCGCACCGAGACGATGCGCGATGGCTGGTTGCGATCGCGCACCACCACCTCGACCCGCTCGCTGGCCTCCAGCACGGCATTGTTGCGCAGGCCATACGGGCCGCTGCCCGAGGCCGGCAACTCCTCGATCACCTGCCGCAGCGAATCATGGATGGCGAACACATTGCCGCGCACCCGCGCATTGTCGAAATGCCAGCCCAGGCCAGTCGCGGTGCGGTTGTACATGCCCAGCACGCGCGGTGCAGCCTGCATGCCATAGTCAACGCCGGTCGGCATCGCCATGGTCTCGCCGGTCTGGAAATCGCCATACAGCACATAGCTGCGGCCGCGATCCACACGCACATACAGGCGGTCGGAAGAACGCGCATCAAAACCGCGCAAGGAGCTATCGCCATAGACCGGATAGAACTCCTCCGGCCGGATATCACGCAGCATCCGCGCCCGCGTTTCCTTGTCTGAATCGTAAGCCGCGGTCAGCAGGTATTCGCCCTTGATCGTGCCCTTGATGAAAAACGCGGTGCGGGCAGCGGCATTGGCCTTGCCGTTGTTGAACTGCCGCTCCCAGCGGCGCAGATCGCGCTCGAAACCATCGCCATGTTCGGAGCGCCCGATCAGGCCATTTCCGCCATGACGGAAGTTGATCACGCCCTCGATCAGGCCGGTGGCAATCAAATCGCGCATCTCCGGCACAAACCCGACCAGACCTTCGGCCACGTGGTGGCCGGCAGTGACCCGCAGCATCACATCCTGCGGCTCGAACGGGGCCAGCAATTCAAACTCGGCGCGCCCGTTGTTGATCGGCAACTGCACGCCGGGTACGGCACGTTCGGCATCCAGCCGGCCGGGGCCGAATTCATCGGTGCGCCCACCCGGCAGGCGGATCCGCCCGCCACTGTGTTCGATGGTGGCGAAGGTCTGGCCGGACAGCGGCTGGCCCTCGGCATCGAGCAACTGCACCTGGACGCGCACCGCGGTCTGTCCATCGGCCGGCACCCCATCGCGCTCGACCTCGACCCGCACTTGGGCAAGCCCGCTTGCATCACTGCGGTCATCGCCTGGATCCCTCTGCCCGGACAGCAATGGCGCTTGCTGCGCCGGCGTGGTCGTCGATAGTGGATACAGCGGTGTGGCATCGCCGGTCACCGGGGTGAAACGCTGGCTGGGCGCAGTGGTCTGTGCCAACACCAGGCCCGGCAACATGGCCAGCGAAATCGCCAGCGCCAAGGGGTTGCCGACGATCCGGCGAGCGGATCGCGGGTGGCGCAGGGTAGCCTGCGGCGTGTTGATGCGGCGGTTCATGGCTGCACCTCCTTATCCATGTCACCGTCGGTGGACGAGGGCCTGGGCCGGACGACGGGCTGATTGGCCGAATCCGTCGCCTGTTGCGGTGCCCGCAGCGGCTTGCTTTCAAAGCGCAGTGGCGCGTGGCGCGTTTCAGTCTCCGGCGCCCGCACCTCGCCCTGTGTACGCCGTGCCTTGACCTGCTCCAGCACGCGGTTGGAGCAGCTGCCTTCGATGAAGTCGGCGCGATGCAATTCGCCATTTTTGAGATCGATGAACAAGCTCTCGGCATCGCCCAGATTGCGGTTGCTGCTGGTGGTCAGACGCGAGCCGACCGGCAGGGTCGAAGGATCGACCTTCAGGGTGTGGCTCATCGGCGGCAGGCCGCAGTAGCTGTACTTGCCCTCGGAATCGCTGACCATCCAGGTGCCATCCTGGAAGTACAGGCGCACACCGGGGATGCCCAATTCCTCGGGATCCTGCACATGGTTCAGATTGCAGTCCACGAAGATCTTGCCAAGCACGCAGCCTTCGTCGCTGAACACACCGCGCCCGATACGCACCTGGAACTGGGCTTCATTGGACGGGATGACGCCCTGATCCGTCCGCGGCAACAACGTCTGCGGATCCAGACAACTATCCGGGCCCTGGCAAGCATAAGCGGTGGCGCGGTTGATGCCATCACCCTGCTGCGCACCGACCCCGACACGCACCCGATAGGTCAGCACCTTGTGGCCATTGGCTGGCAATGTGCCGAGATCGAAGGCAAGCACCGGCCCGGGCTTGCCCAGTGGATCGGCGATGGCCATGCCATCCACGCGGGCCGTGCCATCCATGTAGGTAAAGCCATGCGGCAAGTGATCGCGCACCTGAACCAGCGGCAGGACGCCACCAGACACATGCCGCACATCGATGGTGTAGAGCACGGTGTCACCGATTTCCACCAAGGTGCGATCACCGCGCTTGGCGATGGCCAAGACGCCCGGCTCAACGCCGATGACCACTTGATTCGGCGCACGACAGGCGTTCTGGCTGATTGCCGGGTCGCAAATCGGCAGGCCCTCGGGGTTACGATCGAACAGGGTTTCCTCGTCATCGCTGGGCCGCTGGTCGTCACCCTCGTCACCGCCACGCACGATGACCGCGTTATTGACTGTTGCGCCATCGCTTGCGGCCGATTCGATCCGCACCGGCACCGTGATCGTGCCGGGATGGGTCGCCCCCGCCGCCAACAGCG